>CAYWHG010000087.1:0-19013 GCA_964457865.1 uncultured Steroidobacter sp. | reverse complement strand
CCTCGCCCATCGCCCAGCACTGGTCGATCACTTCCTGCGCGCGACGCTGGATCTCGGGATTACCGCGCTGCACGGAGGCGAAGTCGAGATCTTCCGCGCTGGTGCCGCTGCCGACAGACGACGCGGCACCGCCACCGAGACCGATCAGCATCGCCGGTCCGCCGAGCACGATGATCTTGCCGCCGACCGGCACTTCGGACTTCTCGACGTGCATGCGACGCACATTGCCGACGCCGCCCGCAATCATGATCGGCTTGTGATAGCCGCGCAGCGGTGCGCGGTGCGCGGTCTGCGCCTGCAGTTCGAACGTGCGGAAGTAGCCGAGGATATTCGGCCGGCCGAATTCGTTGTTGAACGCGGCCGCGCCCAATGGACCCTCGATCATGATGTCGAGCGCGGAAGCGATGCGGCCGGGACGACCGTAGTCCTTTTCCCAGGGCTGCTCGAAGCCGGGAATGCGCAGGTTCGAGACGGAGAAACCGGCGAGCCCCGCCTTCGGCTTGCCGCCGCGCCCCGTGGCGCCTTCATCGCGGATCTCGCCGCCCGAGCCGGTCGACGCGCCGGGGAACGGCGAAATCGCCGTCGGGTGATTGTGCGTCTCCACCTTCATCAGGATGTCGATGGATTCGCTCGCCGAGCCGTACTGATGCGAATCGACGTCCGGGAACCAGCGCTTGCCAATCGGGCCTTCGATCACGGCCGCGTTGTCGCGATAGGCCGAGAGCACGCCGGCGGAATTGCGCTCATGCGTGTTGCGGATCATCGAGAACAGCGACTTCGGCTGACGCTCGCCGTCGATGATCCAGTCGGCGTTGAAAATCTTGTGGCGACAGTGCTCCGAATTCGCCTGCGCGAACATCATCAGCTCGACGTCGGTCGGATCGCGGCCCAGCTTGCCGAAGCTCGTCACCAGGTAGTCGATCTCATCGTCGGACAGCGCGAGACCGAGACTGCTGTTGGCTTCTTCCAGCGCCTTGCGGCCCTCCGTCAGCACGGACACCGTATTCAACGGACGGGGCGAAGCATGCGAGAAGAGCTGTGCGGCATCTTCGAGCCACGGCACGGCCGTCTCGGTCATGCGATCGTGCAACAGCGGCGCAAGGGCATCGATCTCCGCGGCACCCAGCGCACCGGTCGCCGTCACCCAGAACGCGACGCCGCGCTCGATCCGCTCGACCGCCTCCAGACCGCAGACATGGGCGATGTCCGTCGACTTGCTCGACCAGGGCGAAATGGTGCCCGGCCGCGGAATCACGACCAGCGTGGGGGTGGCGGATGGCGTGTCGGCATCGTCGCGCGGACCGTAGGTGAGCAGCGCTTCGAGAACGCGCCGGTCCTCGGCCGTCAGCTCGCGCCGCGTCTGCACGAAGTGCACGAAGCGCGACGTCAGGGATTCGACCTGGGGATGCCGCGTGCGAAGCGCGGCAACGAGCTTGCTGATGCGGAAATCGGAGAGAGCGGGCGCGCCGGTCAGTGTCAGCATCGGTTGAGCAGGCGCTAGGCTGCAGGCCCTAGGCTGTACGCGAGAAGAAAGGCAGCTGATTATCTCCTACCTACAGCCTACAGCCTACAGCCTACGGGCTATTTCTTCTCCGGCGTATACACCGGCATCGGAAACGCCGTCACATTCGAGCCGCCTTCCAGCGCGCTGATCTTGCTGACGCCCTGCTTGCGGACCTCGTCGATCCGCAGGATCGAATGCATGGGCAGGTAGGTGCGCTTGACCCCTTCGAACTCGGACTTGATGCGTTCCTCCGCCGGGTCGACCACCACCGTCGAACGCTCGCCGAAAATCAGTTCCTCGACCTCGATGAAACCGAAGATGGACCCGTGGTTCACTTTGCGGGCATAGATCTCGTAGACCTTGCCCTGGTTGACAAAAACGACCTTAAAAATGTGACTCGTTGCCATATCTGCGCTGGGGACGGGTTGGTACGCTGGAGCATATTACATAGCGCGGCGCCGGCGGCTGCGCTGTGGGGCAGCGGTTCAAGGAAACTCCTCAACCAATGGCACTGAAGCTCCGGGTCATCAGCGACCATTACAAGGCGCTCGGCAAGCGCAGTTCGCAGCTTTTCGGCGTCACGGGCGGACGGATCGGCCGTGCCCAGGACAATGACTGGGTCCTGCCCGATCCCGACCGTTACGTCTCCAGCCATCACGTCAAGGTGGCGTTCCGCGCGGGCAAGTGGGTGCTGGAAGACACCAGCACCAACGGTACGTTCATCAATGGCTCCGATACGGCCGCCTCTCTTGAAGGCCTGTATGCGCTCCAGGACGGCGACCGCCTGCGCCTCGGCGACTATGAGCTGCTGGTCAGCATCGACGATCGCAACGACTTTTCCTCGGACGCAACCGGCCAGTTGCCCACGCCTGTGCGTGTGCGCAATGGCGGCAAGGCCCCTGAACCCGCCGATGATCTCGGCGAAGAGCTGGACATCACCGATCTTCTCGGCGACTCCTTCCTGCCGGATGAGCCGTCGCCCGGCAAGCTGGCGCCCGAACCTTTCCTGCTGACCGACGAGATCGACGTCGACCCGCGCAAGACCTCGGCGCCGACGCCGGTGTCGGCCCAGGGTGGGTTCAGTTCCCTGCTCGACAGCCTGGGAGATTCGAGCGGCGACCGCACCGTCACCCATACCCGGTCCGCGCCGAAATCGGACGACTGGCAGATGCAGACGCGTCCGTACGATCGCAAGAGCCTGGAAGCCCTGACCCCGGCGGCACTCTCGCCGAAGCCAGCGGCCGCGACACCGGCGCCGGCACGCGCCCCCACTCCCGCTGCCGCCGCGGCACCTGCCACACCGGCGGCCTCCCCTGTGAACCGCAATCCGCCAACCGCGCCCCAGGCGCGCGATGCGGAACGGCTGCGCCGCGCGGGAGATCACATCGACAGCGGCGTCGACGCCTTCTGTCGTGGCGCCGGCATCGATCCGACCACCCTGCCGGCCGATGCACATGCCTCGCTGCTGGCCCTCGCCGGCCAGATGCTGCGCGAGTCGGTCATGGGCCTGATGGAAACGCTGCGCAGCCGCTCGGACATGAAGGGCAAGCTGCGTCTGTCGCAGACGGCCATTCAGCCGGCCGAGAACAATCCGCTGAAATTCTCGCCGAGCGTCGATGACGCCATGCTGCGGCTGCTCAGCCCGCACGGCACGCGCTACCTCGGAGCGGTGGAAGCGATCCGCGATTCGTTCGCCGATCTGCAGCACCACCATGCCGCGACGATGACAGCCGTACAGGCCGGCATGGACGAATTCATGAATCGCATCGAACCCGGCGAACTGCAGGAACGTTTCGACCGCGGATTGAAGCGCGGCGCGCTGCTGGGTGCGGCAAACAAGATGAAGTACTGGGATCTCTACACCGAGTTCTACCAGGCGCTGAACCAGCGCAACGAGCAGGGCCTGCCAACCGTGTTCGCGGAAGAACTGGCGCGGACGTATGCGGAGAAGGCGGTCAGGAAAAAGTGATGAGGTGATGGGGTGATGAGGTGATGAGGTGATACAGCCGGATGCCGAGTTTTCTCTTCCTTCATCACTTCATCACCTGATCACCTGATCACTTCATCACGTCCTCACCTCATCACCGCCTCACTTCTCTTCGCCGGCGGCGCCGAATCCGCCGCCACCCAGTCCAGGATGTCGATGTAGCCGCGGATGTTGTCCACGAATCGCACCGGCTCCCAGCCCCGCGCATAACCGCGCTTGACCTGCGTGTACCACTTCGACTGCGTCAGCAGCGGCAGGTGATCGCGTACGTCGCTCCACAGATCCGGATTCCGGCCATGGATCTGCGTGAGGATGCGCGCATCCTCCAGATGCCCAAGGCCGACGTTGTAGGCTGCGAGCGTCATCCACGTCCGGTCCGGTTCCTGGATGCGCGCGGGAATCTGGCTGCGGACGAGCAGGAAATACTGCGCGCCGCCGAAAATGCTTTCGCGCGGATCGAGCCGGTCGGTCACGCCGAGCGCACGCGCCGTTTCTTCCGTCAGCATCATGAGTCCGCGCACACCGGTCGGCGACGTGGCCGTCGGCACCCAGTGCGATTCCTGGTAACCGATCGCCGCCAGCAGGCGCCAGTCCACGCCGATCTGCGCTGCCGCCTCCTTGAACCACTGGCGGTAGTGCGGCAGGCGCGCCTCGATGTCCTGCATGAAGACGCGCGCCTGGATGTAGTCGAAGCGATCGACGTCGCCGTAGTACGTATCGAGAATGGATGCGAGCCGTCCTTCCGCCTTCACCGCGGCGTAGTAGGCGGTCACGCGCTGCAGCAGGCTCGGATCGCGCGCGTCGACCGCCCACGCCAGCACCTTGCTGCCACCGAGGTCGAAGGCGATGCGGATCTCGGGATGGAAGGCGCGGCCGATGGCGAATTCGTTCGAATCCGCCACCGTGTAGTCGATCTCGCGCCGCGAGAGCCGGTACAGCAGTTCCTCCGTCTCGGTCATCGAGTTCTCCACCCACGACAGATCGGGGACGGCGAGCCGGGCGCCCTCGAGCGAGGCCTCGTGCGAACTGCCGGCGACGACCTCGATGTGGGTGTTCACGACCTGCCGCAGGCTGCGTGCCCGCGCTTCACCCTGGCGATAGATCAGGTGTTCCCTGACCTGCTGATAGGGCGGGCCGAAGGCCACCCGCTCGGGCAGCCGCATGCCGCGGGTCAGTCCGGCCGCGCCGATATGCGCCCGGTGCAGCGCCAGCTCGCGGATGACGTCGCCCGCATTGGGCACGGAATAGATATAGAGGCGGACGCCCAGTTCGGCCGCCAGCTGGCTGGCCAGTTCGAACTCGGGTCCCTGCGGGCCGGACGCGCCCAGGTAATAAGTACTGGGCAGATTGCGCGTCACGACACGCAATTCACCGCTGTCGATGATCTGCTCCAGGACCGTCGGCGGCTGCGAACAGGTCCCCAGGAGCAGCATCGCGATGATCGCCAGCGCGATCTTCAACGCCGGCCTTCGCTTCGCGGAACGGGTAACGACAAGACTCAGGGACCTTCGGTATGAAAGAACGGCGCACAGCCTACAGTCTTGGGCACGGCCTGGTATAGAATGCGCGCCCCGCGCGGAGAGGTGGCAGAGTGGTCGAATGTACCTGACTCGAAATCAGGCGTGGGTTTACGCCCACCGTGGGTTCGAATCCCACCCTCTCCGCCACTAATCGAGAAGGCCCTCCACATGGAGGGCCTTCGTATTTGTGGCACTGCGATCCCGCCGTAGGCGCATCGGCGCCTCCCATCGAATAGGCCGCGTCAGCGCCTCCCATCGAACCGATCCCGTTCAGCTCAGTCCAATCCGGACGCGCTTTACATTCCCGGCGGCACGGCACCACACTGCCGGCTCACGAGTTTCCCATTCATGCGAAAGATCGCCCTCTTCCTCGCCGCCGCACTGATGACTGTCGGTGCCGGCGCGCAGCAGACCAACACCGCGGACGACCTGCCGGATATCGGCAGCCCCGCGCAGGCCATGCTGACGCTCGAGGACGAGCGCCAGATCGGTCGCATGGTGGTGCGCGGCCTGCGCGATCAGGATCAGATCCTGGATGACCCGGAAGTCGCCGAATATGTACAGTCACTGGGCTCGCGATTGTCGAGCGAAGCCCACGACGGCGCGCAGCGTTTCACGTTCTTCACGGTCAGGGATCGCGGCATCAACGCCTTCGCGCTGCCGGGCGGCTTCATCGGCCTGAATGCCGGGCTGGTACTGGAGACGAAGAACGAAAGCCAACTGGCCGGCGTGGTAGCGCACGAAATCGCGCACGTCACGCAGCGCCACATCGCACGCAGCATTGCGGCGCAGAGCCGCACCAGCCTGATTTCCACGGCCGCCATGCTCGCCGCAATTCTGCTCGGCGCAGCCGCGGGCGGCGGCGATGGCGCGATGGCCGGTGTCGCGGCGGCGCAGTCGCTGGCCATCCAGCAGCAGATCAGTTTCACGCGCGAGAACGAAACCGAGGCAGACCGTGTCGGCCTGGGCATCCTGGCCCGTTCCGGATTCGATCCCGAAGGCATGCCGCAGTTTTTCGAAACCATGAGCCGCCTCGCCGGGAGCAGCGAACTCAACATTCCGGAAATGCTGCGCACGCATCCCGTCACCAGCACGCGTATCGCGGAAACCAAGGAACGCGCCGATCAGCTCAACGTGACGCCGATGCCGGACAGCATCAGCTATGCACTGACGCGCGAACGCCTGCGCGTGCTGTCGACGCCGGCCGGCAAGGATCCGCGGGAGTACTACGCCGCGGTCATCAGGAACGAACCCGATGCCAGCTCCGCGCAGGTCTATGGCCAGGGCCTGGCCATGATGGTGTCGGGCCATGCCGACCAGGCGATTCCGATCTTCCGGAAACTGCGCGACACCGATCCCTCGATCATGCAGTACCACACCGCACTCGGACAGGCGCAACTGAAAGCCGGCCAGGGCAAGGCATCGATCGAGACACTCGACAAGGCGCGCGAACTGTTTCCACGCAACGTCGCCGTCACCGTGCGCTACGCCGAAAGCCTGATGCAAAGCGGCGACGCGAAGCAGGCACACGAAATCCTGCTCGACCTGTTCAATGCGGTTCCGCCGACGCCGGAGCAGGCGCGTCTGACTGCACTGGCCGCCAACGCCGCGGGCGATGTGGCGGATTCGTACTACTACATGTCCGAGTACCACATCATGAGCGGCGACCTGCCGCTCGCGATCAACCAGCTGCAACTGGCGCTCGCCGTACCGAAGATCACGTCGGTGCAGCGCGCACGCTTCCAGGCCCGGCTCGAAGAAGTGCAACAGGCCATGCCGAAGCGCGGCGCACGTCGTGCGTCCACGGGCCAGCCGCGCCTGCAGGGAATGAATTGATACAATGCCGCGGCCGGACGGCGCCTGGCGCTCCGGTATCCGTTTCAGCCAAGGGGCTCTTTACCGCATGTCTTTCCTGATCGGCCGCGTACCGGCACCCGTGCGCGCAATCGCCTTGATTGCGGTTCTTCTGGTCAGCGCTGGCTGCGCCACCACGCCGGGGCGTACGCACGGCGAAGACCCCTGGCAGGGCCTGAACCGCGGCATCTACAAGTTCAACGACACGGCGGATCGCATTGCGCTCAAGCCGGTCGCCAAGGGCTATCGCAAGATCACGCCGCACTGGTTTCGTACCGGCGTCGGCAATTTCTTCGCGAATCTCTCCTACCCCGCCACCATCATGAACCAGTTCCTGCAGGGCAAGCCCGGCATGGGACTGCGCGATGCGGGACGTTTCCTGATGAACACGACGATCGGCGTGGGTGGACTGCTCGATGTCGCCACGCCGGTCGGCCTGACGGCCAACGACGAGGATTTCGGACAGACACTCGCCGTGTGGGGTGTGGGATCGGGGCCGTATGTGACGCTGCCGTTCTTCGGGCCGTCGTCGCTGCGCGATGCACCGTCGCGCGTCTTCGACTACTTCCTCGGTCCACTCGTCTACATCGATATTCCGTGGGAAACCGAGTGGGGTCTGCGCGGGCTCGACATCGTGCATTCGCGCTCGGAACTGCTGCCGCTCGATGCGACGCTGCAGAGCGCCTTCGACCCTTATGCCTTCATGCGCGATGCCTGGATCCAGCAGCGCGAATTCCAGATCTACGACGGTAATCCGCCGCCGGAAGAGTACGAAGATTTCATGGATGACGAACCGGCGCCGGAAGAAACCGCGCTGGAAGAGCCGGCGCCCGAGACGCCCTGATCAGTCAGGCCGTCGCGTTGGCTTCAGCAGCGGAAGACGGCGCGCCGTTCTCCAGCAGCAGATCGTCGACCTCGCTGATGCGCGCCAGCGCCATGATCTGTTGCGGCACATTGTCGAAGTGAATCCTGCGGCCGGCCGCCCGGCTGACCCGCAACCACTCCAGCAGCAAAGCCATGCCGGAACTGTCGCTCGCCGTCACCGGCGCGAAATCCACGACAATGGACGGCGACGCGAACTTGCGGGCGCTCTCTTCGAAAATGGCCGTGACCGTGTCGGCGTCGAGAATGCCGCTGACACGAAAGCGTCCATCGCCGAGCGATTCGAGACGCGCCTTGCTGGTCTGGGCCTTGCTCACGACGACTTGGCGGTCGGGTTCTTGACCGTACCGCTCGCCACCTGACTCTCCAGGCGCTGGATGACGGCCTCCAGTCCCCTCTGCTGGATTTCCGAAGCGAAATCGGTACGGAAAGACTTCACATACGAGATGCCTTCGATCTGCACGTCGAATGCCTTCCAGCCCTGCGGTGTCTTGCGCAGCGAGTAGTTCACCTTGGCGGGCGCGCCATTGTCGCGACGGATCTCGCTGCGGACAGTGGCGATCTTGTCGTCGGGCTTGCCCTGGTACGGCAGGATTTTCAGCCGGTCGGGCGTGAACTCGGTCAGCGCCGTGCCGTAGTTCTGCAGCAGCGACTGATAGAACGCATCGACGAAACGCTTGCGCTGATCGGCGGTCGCCGTACGCCAGTTCTGCGCGAGCACGAGCTGCGCGGCGTAGGTCGTATCGAAGTACGGCAGCATGGTCTTGTCCACGACTTCGCGGACCTTGGCCGGATTCTTCTTGTACTCGGCGCGATTGGCGTCGAGATCCTTCAGCGTGTCCTGCGCCACCTTCGCCACCAGTTCCTGGGGACCGAGCTGCGCCGCGTCCTGGGCGAGCGCCGGGCCCGCAAGGAAACTCATGCCCGCCGTCGCCACGACGGCCCTCATCAGGGATCTGCGGTTCATCACTGCTTCGTCTCCTCTGCTGCCGGCTCCTGCTGGTTGCCGGATCTGCCCGCGAAACTCGCGAACAACTGGTTGATCAGGTTCTCGAGCACGAACGCATCCTGTACGAGTTCGATGCGATCGCCGTTCTGCAGAAATTCCTCGGCGCCGCCGGCGGTGAGGCCGATGTACTGACCGCCGAGCAGGCCCGACGTCATGATCGATGCGTCGCTGTCCGTGGGAATGCGGTTGTAGGCCGAGCTGATCCGCAGCTTCACCACCGCCTTGTAGACATCCTGGTCGAAGGTGATCGAATCGACCCGCCCCACCGTCACGCCGGCCATGGACACGGCCGCGCCGGCCTTCAGGCTGCCCACATTGTTGAACTGCGCCTCGACCTGGTAACTGCCGCCCGAGACGGTCAGTTCCTTGTTGGTGATCTGCGTCACCAGGAAAAACAGTGCAGCAAAGCCGAGCAGCACGAACAGCCCGGTCGATACTTCAACAGCCCGATTCGATTGCATGACGAACCCCAGCGTTAGTCGCAGCCGCTCACAGCATGATGGCCGTGAGCATGTAATCCAGAATCAAAGTGAGCACGGCGGAAGTCACCACCGTGCGTGTCGTGGCACGCCCGACGCCTTCAGCGGTCGGGACAGCCGTGAAACCTTCATAGACAGCCACGAGGCTGCAGGCCAGGCCGAAGACACAGCCCTTGATGATGCCCTCGCTGATGTCGTCCATGCCGACACTGGCGCGCATCTGCGACCAGAACGAGGCCGAATCCACGCCGAACATCTGCACGCCGACCACCTGGACACCGAAGATGCCGATGGCGATGAAGATGATCGTCAGCAGCGGCATCGCGATCACACCGCCGAGGAATCGTGGCGCCACGACGCGGCGGATCGGATCGACCGCCATCATTTCCATCGCCGTTAACTGATCGGTGGCGCGCATGAGGCCGATCTCCGAAGCGAGCGCCGTACCCGCGCGACCGGCAAACAGCAGGGCCGTGACCACCGGGCCCAGTTCCTTGATCAGCGCCAGCGCCGCGGCCGTGCCGAGCGCATCCTCGGAACCGAAGCGCTGCAGCAGATCGTAACCCTGCAATCCGAGCACGGCGCCGACGAACAGGCCGCAGGTCATGATGATCACCAGCGACAGCGCGCCGGCATTGTGGACCTGCTCGATGATCAGACCGGGACGCAGCAGCGCCTGCGGCACCTGTCCCAGCACGCGCCCGAGAAACAGCGTCGTCGCCCCGATGGTGGCAACGAACTGGCGCATGTTTTCCAGCAGCTCGCGCAACAGATTCATGCTTTGTCCGCGAGCAGTTGTTCGTAGTAGTCGGGCGCCGGGTAGTGAAAGGCCACCGGACCGTCGGCGAGGCCGTGCATGAACTGGTTGACGATCTCCGAGCCGTGATCCTTCAGCTCCACGAAGGTGCCGGCCGCCGCGACCTTGCCGCCGGCGATGATGTAGCTTGTGTCGGCGAGGATGGCGAGTTCATCGACATCGTGCGACACCACGATGCTGGTAATGCCCAGCGCGTAGTTCATCTGACGCACCAGCCGCACGATCATGCCCATCGAGATCGGATCGAGCCCGGTGAAGGGCTCGTCGTAAATGAGGATTTCCGGATCGGTCGCCATCGCGCGCGCCAGCGCCACCCGACGCGCCATGCCGCCCGACAGCTCGGCCGGCATCAGTTGTGCCGCGCCGCGCAGGCCCACGGACTGCAGCTTCGTCAGCACGATGTTGCGGATCAGTGCGTCGGGAAGATCGGTGTGCTCGCGCAGCGGGAAGGCCACGTTCTCGAACACACTCATGTCGGTGAGCAGCGCGCCGTTCTGGAAGAGCATGCCCATGCGCAGGCGCAGCGCATACAGCTCGGTGCGCGAGAGCGTCGCCACATCCATGCCGTCGAACAGGATCTGGCCGCGGTCCGGCCGGATCTGGCCGGTCATGAGACGCAGCAGCGTGGTTTTTCCGGTGCCACTCGGTCCCATCACGGCCGTGATACGGCCGCGCGGGATCGACATGGTGAGACCGGAAAAGATCGGTCGCATGCCGACCGAATAGTGAACGTCGCGGATTTCGACGAGGTTGTCGGTGACAGGAGTCTGCGCGACTTCCGATTGCGACGGTGCCGATTGCGCCATTCAGCCTACTTCAGCCGGAAGCGAAGGAAGCGGCTCAAGCCGCTTCCTGCTCCTGCTTCGAGGAATACGAGCCCGTCTGCGCCAGACCCGTCAGACGCGCACGACGTGCGAACGCCTTCTGCGCCGCAGCGAAATTCTCGGGCTTGCCGCCCCAGGCCTTGAGTGCCTCGTCCTGCAGCGCACGGCCGTAGGAGAACGTCAGCGCCCACGGCAGCGGACCAAGCTGGTTCATCAGGCTCAGATGCTCGGTCGCCTCGGCAGCACTCTGGCCGCCCGACAGGAACGCGATGCCCGGCACGGCACCCGGAACATAACGCTTCAGCGTGCGCACGGTCGCTTCCGCCACCTGCTGCGCATTTGCGCGCGAACCGTTCTTCTTGCCCGAGATGACCATGTTGGGCTTCAGGATCATGCCTTCGAGGTGAATACGGTGTGAATGCAGTGCGGAGAACACCTGCGAGAGCGTGTCGGACGTCACCTGTTCGCAACGTTCGATGCTGTGATCGCCGTCCATCAGCACTTCCGGTTCGACGATCGGAACGATGTTCGCTTCCTGACAGAGCGCGGCGTAGCGGGCCAGCGCATGGGCATTGGCTTCGATGGCGAAGGCCGAGGGAATGTCCTTGCCGATATCGATCACCGCACGCCATTTGGCGAAGCGGGCGCCGAGGCCGTAGTACTCGGCGAGGCGTTCGCGCAGACCGTCGAGACCTTCGGTGATCGTGTCGCCGGGGTAGTTGGTCAGCGGCTTGGCGCCGGTGTCGACCTTGATGCCCGGCACGATGCCGAGCCTGGCAAGGTACTGCGGGAACGGCGCGCCGTCCTTCGTCTTCTGACGCAGCGTCTCGTCGTAGCAGATGACGCCGCTGATGTAGTCGGCGGCCTTCGGCGTGGTGAACAGCAGTTCGCGGTAGGTGCGACGGGCTTCCTCGGTCGACTCCAGCTTGATGCCGTCGAAACGCTTCTTGATCGTGCCGCTCGATTCGTCGGCCGCCAGGATGCCCTTGCCTTTCGCGACCATCGCCTTCGCGGTGGTCTCGAGTTCACTGCGATTCATACGTCCTGCACCTCTTGTGGTATCGCGCCGGCGACAAATCCCTGGTCGTCACCAGGTCGGCCGGCTTTCGGGGGCGCGTAGGATAGCAAAATCACTTCGACTCTCCGCCTTGTTCCAAGGTGTCGGGACTGTTGCCAACATCAGACATCGCCAACGGAAAAAGTTGCCATCGCAATTTACGGTGGCCCGGATCCGGGCATTGGGACTAAACTAGTCCCATATTCTGTTGCCGCCGCCAGATCCCATGCTCCGCATCAGCAAACTCACCGACTACGGAACAGTCATCCTCGCCCTGCTCGCCTCGCAGCCGGATCGGCAGCTGGCGGCAGCCGAGGTCGCGGAACGCACCGGGATCGCCCTGCCGACCGTCAGCAAGGTGTTGAAATCCCTGCAACGAAGCGGCCTGGTCATGTCGACCCGCGGCAGTCACGGCGGCTACCAGCTGGCCAGTCCCGCCGCGGAAATCACCGCGGTACGGATTCTGGACGCCCTCGAAGGGCCGTTCGCCATCACCGAGTGCAGCGGCGAGCACAGCAGTTGCGGCATCGAGTCCAACTGTCGCGTCGGACAGGTCTGGCAGCGCGTCAACAGCGCGATCCGCCGCGCCCTCGCCGATGTGACGCTGGCACAACTGGCCGGCGTCGAGCGCAGCGCCGGCACCATCGTTCCTCTGAACCGCATCACGCGCGTCACTCACGAGTGAAGCGACCCGAAATCATGTCCAGCAATCCCCAGAATGATCTCGCCCTCGAGGCACTGGTCGGACAGAAGTACCGCCACGGATTCGTCACTGATATCGAATCCGACACGGTGCCGCCCGGCCTGGATGAAGACGTCGTTCGTCTCATCTCGCGCAAGAAGCGCGAACCCGAATTCATGCTCGAGTGGCGTCTCAAGTCCTTCCGCCACTGGCTGACGATGCGCGAGCCGCACTGGGCACACCTGCGCGTCGCGCCGATCGACTACCAGTCGATCTCCTATTACTCCGCGCCGAAGTCGAAGGCCAACGCGCCGAAGAGTCTCGAGGAAGTCGATCCGAAACTGCTCGAAACCTACGACAAGCTCGGCATTCCCCTGCACGAGCGCGCGCGCCTGGCCGGTGTCGCGGTCGACGCCGTCTTCGACAGCGTTTCCGTGGCAACCACCTTCAAGGAACGTCTCGCCAAGGCGGGCGTGATTTTCTGCTCCTTCTCCGAGGCGGTGCGGAATCATCCGGAACTGATCGAGCGCTATCTCGGCAGCGTGGTGCCCTACACGGACAACTACTTCGCGACGCTCAATTCAGCCGTGTTTTCCGATGGCTCGTTCGTCTACGTGCCGAAGGGCGTGCGCTGCCCGATGGAGCTGTCGACCTACTTCCGCATCAACGCCGCGAACACCGGCCAGTTCGAGCGCACCCTGATCGTCGCCGACGAAGACTCGCACGTCAGTTATCTCGAAGGCTGCACGGCACCGATGCGCGACGAGAACCAGCTGCATGCCGCCGTCGTCGAACTGGTCGCGCTGGAGAATGCGCAGATCAAGTACTCGACCGTGCAGAACTGGTATCCCGGCGACGAGAACGGCCGCGGCGGCATCTACAACTTCGTCACCAAGCGCGGCGAATGCCGCGGCGCCAACTCCAAGATCAGCTGGACCCAGGTTGAAACGGGCTCTGCCATTACCTGGAAATATCCGAGCTGCATCCTGACGGGCGAGAACTCGGTGGGCGAGTTCTACTCGGTCGCGGTCACCAACAACTACCAGCAGGCCGACACCGGCACGAAGATGATCCACATCGGCCGCAACACGCGCAGCACGATCGTGTCGAAGGGCATCTCGGCCGGCCACGCGCAGAACAGCTATCGCGGACTGGTGAAAATCCTTCCCACCGCGATCAACGCCCGCAACTTCACCCAGTGCGATTCGCTGCTGATGGGCGACAAGTGCGGCGCGCACACCTTCCCCTACATGGAAGTACGCACGCCGACCGCGAGCGTGGAACACGAAGCGACCACCTCGAAGATCGGCGACGACCAGCTCTTCTATTGCCTGAGTCGCGGTATCGCCGAGGAAGACGCGGTCAACATGATCGTCAACGGTTTCTGCAAGGCCGTCTTCAAGGAACTGCCGATGGAGTTCGCCGTCGAGGCGCAGAACCTCCTCGCAGTCAGCCTCGAAGGCGCGGTGGGATGAAGATTTCGGAGTTTCACACGGAGTTCACGGAGGCCACGGAGATCGAAAAAATTCTTTCCTCCGTAAACTCCGTGATCTCCGTGTGAACTTCTTACGTTCTGGAACAGACAATGCTGAAGATTGAAAACCTGCAGGTGAAGGCCGGCGAGAAGCAGATTCTCAAAGGGCTGAACCTCGAAGTGAAAGCGGGCGAAGTGCACGCCATCATGGGCCCCAATGGCTCGGGCAAGAGCACGCTCGTGCAGGTGCTCGCCGGACGTGAGGGTTACGAAGTCACGGGCGGCAGCGCGACGTACAACGGCAAGGACCTGCTCGCACTGGCACCGGAAGAACGTGCGCGCGAAGGCGTCTTCCTGGCATTTCAGTATCCCGTCGAGATTCCCGGCGTGAATAACGTCTACCTGCTCAAGGCCGGGCTCAATGCCATCCGCAAGCATCGCGGCGAAGCGGAAGTCGATGCGTTCGAGTTTCTGACGCTGGTGCGCGAGAAGATGAAGCTCATGCAGATGGACGAGAGCTTCCTCAATCGCGGCGTCAACGAAGGCTTCTCCGGCGGCGAGAAGAAACGCAACGAGATCCTGCAGATGGCGGTGCTGGAACCGAAACTCGCGCTGCTAGATGAAACCGACTCGGGCCTCGACATCGATGCGCTGCGTGTCGTCGCCAGTGGCGTCAACAGCCTGCGCCGCGCGGATCGCGCGATCCTGATGGTTACGCACTATCAGCGCCTGCTGGATTACATCGAGCCGGATCGCGTGCATGTGCTGTCGGGCGGCGAGATTCTGAAGAGCGGCGACAAGTCGCTGGCGCTGGAACTCGAAAAGCGCGGCTACGACTGGATCAAGCAGGAGGCAGCGGCAGCATGAGCGCCGTGGCTGTCCGGACTACCGCCAGCAGCGCGGAACGGTATCGCGCCGTCTTCGACGCGCGCCCGCGCAGCGAAGACACGCTGACGCAGTGGCGTCGCGACGCCCTGCAGCGCTTCGTGACGCAGGGATTTCCTACCCAGCGCGACGAGGACTGGAAGTACACGAACCTGCGGCGACTGGAATCGCGCAACTTCGTTCCTGCCGTACCTGTACCCGCGAGGGCCGACGAGAGCCAATGGGTCGCCGATGCCGGCATGCGCATCCTGCTCCTCAATGGACGCGCACAGACCGCACTGTCGACGGCATCGCCGCAACCGCCCGGCGTCACGGTGCTGACACTCGGGCAGTGGATGGAGAACTCGCCCGGCGAAGTCGCTGCGTTCCTCGGGCCACACGCGGCCGGCACGTCAGTGTTCGAATCGATGAACCATGCATTTTCCGACGATGGCGTCGTGATTGAGATCGGCGAGTCGGTCCGGGTGGATCAGCCGATCTATGTCGTGCATCAATGGACGGCGGGCGCCGCCTCGGTCATGAGTCATCCGCGAATTTTCGTACGGGCCGCAGCGAACAGCCGGTGCGTCCTGATCGAGCACTACGTCGGTGCCGCCGATGTCGAGGCGCTGACCAACAGCGTCGTCTCGCTGGAGATCGGCCAGGGTGCCAGCGTGCGGCACTACCGACTGCAGCAGGAATCCACGCGCAGCTTCCACATCGGCAGCGTCGCCGCGCACCTGGAACGCGACAGCCGTTATGACTGTCAGGACATCGCACTCGGCGGCAGCCTGGCGCGCACGAGCATCGTGGCAACGCTGCAAGGTGCGGGTGCCGAGGCGAACCTGCACGGGCTGTTCATTCCCGGCGGCAGTCAGCACATCGACACCTACACACTCGTCGATCATGCCGCGCCGCACACCCGCAGCAACGAGGAATATCGCGGCATCGCCCATGGTCGCGGGCGCGGCGTGTATCGCGGCAAGGTCATCGTGCGCAAGGACGCCCAGAAGATCGATTCGCGGCAGTCGAGCCGCAATCTGCTGCTCTCCCCGACCGCCGAGATCGATACACGTCCCGAACTCGAGATCTACGCCCACGACGTGAAGTGCAGCCACGGCGCCACGACCGGTCAGCTCGACGCGACCGCACTGTTCTATCTGCGCTCGCGCGGACTGTCCGAATCGCAGGCACGCGCCCTGCTGATCCGTGCGTTTGCCGAGTCCATCCTGTCGACCATCGAACTGCCGTCGCTGCGTGCCCACGTGGAGCAGCAACTCAACGAGCGGTTTGCCACCACCGAGTTGTCCGCATGAGCGCCCAGCCTGCCCTCCGTACCGGCGCCATCGACGTCGCCGCGATTCGCGCGGACTTTCCCGTCCTCGATCAGCAGATCAACGGCAAGCCGCTGGTCTATCTCGACAACGCCGCATCGAGCCAGCGTCCGCGCCAGGTGATCGACACGATCAGCCATTATTACGAGCACGATCATGCGAACGTGCATCGCGGCGTGCATACGCTCAGCCAGCGCGCCACGGATGCCTACGAAGGTTCGCGCGAAGTCGTGCGTCAGTTCATCAACGCGCGCGACACGAAGGAAATCGTGTTCGTCCGCGGCACGACCGAAGCGGTCAACCTGGTGGCGCAAAGCTTCGTCCGGCCGAACGTCGGTCCGGGCGATGAAATCCTGATCTCGGGCCTGGAGCACCACGCCAACATCGTTCCGTGGCAGCTCGTCTGCGAACAGACCGGTGCGAAGCTCAAAGTCATTCCGATCACGCCGGAAGGCGAGGTCGATTTCGCCGCCTTCGAGAAGCTGATCGGCCCACGCACACGCATCCTCGCGCTCGCGCATGTGTCCAATGCGCTCGGCACGATCGTGCCGGTCGAGAAGTTCATCGCCCTCGCCCGCCAGCATGGCGTGCCCGTGCTGCTTGACGGCGCGCAGGCCATCCCGCACGGCAAGGTGGATGTCCGCGCCCTCGACTGCGACTTCTACTGCTTCTCCGGGCACAAGATGCTCGGACCGACCGGCATCGGCGTGCTGTACGGACGCCAGCAGCTGCTCGAAGCCATGCCGCCGTGGCAGGGCGGCGGCGACATGATCCTGTCGGTGTCGTTCGAGAAGACGACGTACAACCAGTTGCCGTGGAAGTTCGAAGCCGGCACGCCGAACATCAGCGGCACCATCGGCCTCGCCGCCGCGATCCGCTACCTGCAGTCTGTCGGCATCGAGCGCATCGCTGCCTGCGAACACGATCTGCTCACATACGCGACCCAGCGGCTGCGGGAGATTCCCGGCCTCAGGATCGTCGGCACCGCGCCTCACAAGGCGGCGGTCGTGTCCTTCGTGATGGACCGCATTCATCCGCACGACATCGGCACGATCCTCGATACGGAAGGCGTGGCGATCCGCACCGGACATCACTGCGCCATGCCCGTGATGGATTTTTTCAAGGTCCCCGCCACCGCCCGCGCCTCGATGGCGTTCTACAACACGCACGAGGAGATAGATCGCCTGGTCGCCGCCCTCGAACACACGCGCCAGGTGCTCGGCTGATGGACCTGAAGGATCTCTATCGCGACGTGATCGTCGATCACAATCGCAACCCGCGTAACTTCGGCAAGCTCGACCCTGCGGACGCGCAGGCCGATGGCCACAACCCGTTGTGCGGCGACCGGCTGTCGCTCTATGTGAATCTCGACGGCGACCGTCTCCGCGAAGTGAAATTCGACGGCAGCGGCTGCGCCATCTCCGTCGCCTCCGCCTCGCTGCTGACCGAAGCCGTCAAAGGCAAGTCGCGCGCCGAGGTAAAGGCGTTGTTCGAAGAAATGCATGCCCTGCTGACCCGGCACGATGCGACCGTCGATCCGGCCAGACTGGGCAAGCTCGCCGCCCTGTCCGGCGTGCGCGAATTTCCCGCACGCGTGAAATGCGCCAGCTTGTGCTGGCACACACTCAACGCTGCGCTCGACAGTCAGTCAGATCCTGTGAGCACAGAATGAAACCATGAAGAAGATCTCCACGGGGGACACGGGGAGCACGGGGCTCGGAAGAGAAGATTCTTGTCCCCGTGTTCCCCGTGTCCTCCGTGGAGATCTCTCTCTATCTCTTTTTCTAGATCATGCAAAGACACGAACAGATACCGTTTATCCTGCAGCGCGACGTCGAAGCCATCATGGTGCCGGCGGGTGTGCCGGTGAAATTGCGCGCGGACAAGACCGGGTTCATTACCCAGGCGCTTGGCGGCAGCTTCACGGTCTATGTCGAAGGCAACCTGTTCCGCGTGGCCGGCAAGGATGCCGATGCGCTCGGCCAGGAAGTGGCGATCGGCCCCGAGCTGCCGCCCGACGCCACCGATGATGACGTGAAGAACCTCGTCTGGGAACAGATGCGCACCTGCTACGACCCGGAGATTCCGGTGAACATCGTCGAGCTGGGACTCATCTACGAGTGCGAGATCACGCACGACGACAGCGGCGACCGCATCGCGACCATCAAGATGACGCTCACGGCGCCCGGCTGCGGCATGGGCGAAGTGCTGGTGCAGGACGTGAAGGACAAGGTCGAGGCCATTCCCACCATCAAGCAGGCTGACGTCGAGCTGGTGTTCGACCCGCCCTGGAACCAGACAATGATGTCGGAAGCGGCGCGACTGCAGACGGGCATGATGTGAGCTGGATCGCTGTCGGCGCAGCCGATTCCATTGCTTCGGGCGACTACGCCCAGCTCGAGATCGACAGCGTGCTCGTCGCCGTCTTCAACATCCACGGCACGTTCTACGCGATCGAAGACGTCTGCACGCACGACGGCGGCGAACTCGCCGGCGGCGCGCTGGAAGACGACGTCATCATCTGTCCGCGCCACGGCGCCCGCTTCTGCCTGCGCACCGGCGCCGCACTCACGCCGCCCGCCTACGAACCCGTGCGGACGTACCCGACGCGTATTGTCGACGGTGTCGTGGAAGTGCAATCTGCCTGACCCCGAAGTCCTGACTGCACACCCATGCTCCGTCTCACCCTCGTTCGCCACGCCAAGACCGAACCGGCCTCGTCGGGA
>CAYWHG010000086.1:0-19132 GCA_964457865.1 uncultured Steroidobacter sp. | reverse complement strand
CTGAGTCCGGCGGCCCGGCTGCGAAAACAGCAACTCATCGAAGAACTTGCCGCGTGGCTCGGCACACGACTCAGCACGGGCGAGGCGATCCGCGAGCAGCACGGTCACGGCGAAGCGTCCGGACGCACCTGGCCGCCGGATGCCGTGGTCTGGCCCGAATCGACCGACGAGGTCAGCCGCATCGTCGCCGCCTGCGCGCAGCACGAAGTCCCCGTCATCGCTTTCGGCGCCGGCACCTCGCTGGAAGGGCATGTCAGCGCACCGTATGGCGGCCTCTGTGTCGATCTGTCGCGCATGAACCAGGTGCTGGAGGTCCGTGCCGACGATGCGGACTGCGTCGTGCAGCCCGGCGTCACGCGCGAACAGCTCAATGCCTATCTGCGCGACACGGGCCTGTTTTTTCCGGTCGATCCCGGCGCGAATGCCAGCATCGGCGGCATGGTGTCGACGCGTGCCTCGGGCACGACGACGATCCGTTACGGCGCGATGACGCGCAACGTGCTCGCGCTGCAGGTGGTGCTGGCCGACGGGCGCGTCGTACGCATCGGCACCCGCGCGTCGAAGTCATCGACCGGCTACGACCTGGTGCGGCTGTTGGTTGGCGCCGAAGGCACGCTCGGCATCATCACCGAGATCACGCTGCGGCTGTATGGCATTCCCGAGGCGATGACGGCGGCGACCTGCGTGTTTCCCGATCTGCAGGGCGCGGTCGACACCGTCGTCGAGATCATCCAGTCGGGTGTGTCGGTGGCACGCATGGAATTTCTCGACGAGCACCAGATCCGGGCGTGCAACCGGTACTCGCAGATGAATCTGCCGGAGCAGCCGACGCTGTTCCTGGAGTTCCATGGCACGTCGGATGGCATCGATGGGCAGACGGCGAGGGCGGAGGACATTGCCCGCGCGCACGGCGGCGCGGAATTTCAATGGGCAGCGGCACAGGAGGAGCGCGCACGACTCTGGAAGGCACGGCACTCCGCGTACTTCGCCGCGCGTGCCTATCGTCCCGGTTGCGATTGCCTGATTGCCGACGTCTGCGTGCCGATTTCGCACCTGGCAGCGGCAGTGGCCGCGGCGCGCGCCGATATCGATGCGGCCGGTCTGCTCGCGATGATTCTCGGTCACGTCGGCGACGGCAATTTCCATGTCATGTTCATGCTCGATCCCGCGGTGCCCGCAGAGCAGGAGCGTGCCGATCGTGTCTACGATGCGATGATCGACCGGGCGCTGGCAGTTGGCGGCACCTGCACCGGCGAGCACGGCATCGGCCTCGGCAAGCGCAAGAAGCTGGTGCAGGAATACGGCACCGAGGTCGTGGGTCTCATGCAGTCCATCAAGGCCGCCTGGGATCCGCGGGGGATTCTGAATCCCGGCAAGATTTTCCTGGAAGGTGAGGCGTGACGACGATCGAGTTCCGCGCGCCCTGGGGCCGCGCACTGCGCATCGTGACCCTCGTGTCAGTGGCGCTGCTGAGCGCGCTGATGATCGGCGGGGCGATTGCGCTTGCCCGTAACGCCCTGCTGGCGGGAACGCTGATGATCGTCATCCCCGCAGTGACGCTGCTCGGCGCCTTGCCCTTCATGGTGCGCGGCTACGTGTTGAACGAACAGTCCATCGTCGTCGAGCGGCTGGGCTGGAAAACGGTGTTGCCGCTGCAGGGACTGCAGTCGGTCTCGGGCAATGCGGCGGCGATGCACGGATCGCTGCGCGTGCTGGGAAATGGCGGCCTGTTCTCGTTCAGCGGCGAATTCTGGAATCGCAAACTCGGCCGCTATCGCGCGCTCGCTACCGATCCGGATCGCGCCGTGGTACTGCGCTACCCGAAGCGCGTCGTGGTGATTACTCCGCACGATCCGCAGCAGTTCATCATGCGCGCCCGGTCGATCCTCAAGTTCGCCGACTCACCGTTCAGCAGGTAGCTCCATGGCCGAGTACACGATCTATCACAACCCGCGCTGCTCCAAGAGCCGGGCGACCCTGGAGCTGCTGCGCGAGCACGGCATCGAACCCGAGATCGTCGAGTATCTGGCCGACCCGCCCGCTGCGGCGCAACTGAAGGGCATCGTCCAGAAACTCGGCATCGCACCGCAGGAGCTGGTCCGCAAGGGCGAGGAAATCTTCAAGGAAAAGTACGCGGGCAAAACCCTGAGCGATGCGCAATGGATCGAGGCCCTGGCGAAACACCCGATCCTGATCGAACGTCCCATCGTCGTGCGCGGCAAGCGTGCGGCCATCGGCCGGCCGCCGGAAAATGTGCTCATTTTGCTGAAGTAGATAATCGATCGGGCAGGCTGCCAGCACGTGCCGGCCAGCGTAGAATGCCGGCTCCCCTTCCATTTCCGTCGAGAGCTGCGATGACCGGCTTGTCCTTGCGAGAGCAACTGCTGGCCGCTGGCCTGGTGTCCAAGAAGAAGGCCCAGCAGGTCGAGCACCAGCAGAAGCAGAAACACCATCATCAGGCCAAGGGAGGGAGCCCCGCGCCTGCCGACGAGGCGAAAAAAGCGGCGCAGCAGGCACAGGCGGCCAAAGCTGCCCGAGACCAGGAACTGAACCGCAAGCGCCAGGAATCGCTCGAAGCGAAACAGAAGGCGGATCAGATCCGCCAGTTGATCGAGACGAACCAGCTGCCGCGGCTGGAGACGGACGATTACTTCAACTACGTCGATCGCGGCAAGGTCCGCCGCATCGCCGTCGATCCGCAGCGACGCGAACAGTTGATCGCAGGACGGCTGATGATCGTGCGCTTCGAGGGACGTTACAGCGTCGTGCCGCCGGAGATCGCCGCGAAAATCGGCGAGCTGAATGCGAAAGCCGTGGTGTCGCTCGATGCGAAGGATGCCGCGCAGCCGCCGGCCGAGGACGATCCCTACAAGGATTTCGTGGTGCCGGACGATCTGCGCTGGTGAGAGCGGGGCAGATGCCCCGTCAGCAGCTCGTTCTGTATCGGAATGTCAGGCTAAAGCCTGACCCACAAGAAGAAGGCCATCGCCACTGTGGTCTTCTTGTGGGGCCGGCTTCAGCCGGCCTTCTCACGGCCGCCACTTCTCCACGAAGCCCATGAACGCTGCCTTGTCGTAGCCCGAGCGGCCCTGCTCGAAGGTACCGGTCGACTGCGACGCCAGGACATGGCGATCCGGCGCAACCACCCAGAAATGCGGCGCTCCGCGGGCTTCCGGCAGTTGCGAGAAAAAGAACTCGTTGAAGTTCTCGTCGCCGACGTACACCTTCACGACGACGAAGGCATCGTGCAGCGCGTGGTTCACGTCGTCGTTGCGCGTGATGAAGCGGTCGAGGGCATAGCACCAGCGACACCAGTCGCCGCCGGCAATGATCAGCACGCGTTTGTGTTCGGCCTGCGCCTGTGCGATGGCGGCGTGATACTGGTCGAAGGGATCTGCCTGCGGGTCATAGCCGAGCCGATGGTCGACACGCGCCGCCTGTGCGACCGCCACTGCGGCGACCGTCGCCGCGAGGGCGATCAGGAACTTCCTCAGCATTATGGTAATCCCCGGAATTCTTCTGTGAATCAGCGGGGACGAAGACTAGCGTCGTTCGTCGAACGTGACACCCGTCGCAATTTCTTACAGTGGCGTCGATCAGCGATCGACCACTACGCGCGAGGGCAGTGTGCGCAGTGCTCCGCAATCCGCGACGGGCAATCCATCGCCGGGCGAGGTGTCGTAGCTCGCATCCCACGGCATCACAATCGCCATGCGCGATTCTTCGCGGAACATTTTCGGCAGGATCGGCGCGACCTGGCGAGATGCTTCGCCGGCCAGCAGGGCATCGAGCGATGCGTAGCGCGACAGGGTCGTCTGCAGATCGTGCAGGTTGCATTGCGTGGGATGGGAGATCGGCATCTCGCGCCGCTGCGCGGCCTGCAGCAGAGCCCGCGGCGTCATCCACACCGATTCGACCGTCTCCCCGGTATCGGCGCTCGCGAGCGTCGCCTGCGGTGCGCGCACGATGAAGAAACGGGTGTCGAACCGCTTCGGCGCGCTCGACGGCGTGATCCAGTGAGCCCAGTACGCCAGGCTGTCGAGATCCGGACGCAGTGCGTGTTCCTGCAGCAGTTGCACGAACAGCGCGGCATTCTCGTTGCTGGCGGCGCGCAGCGACTGCACATGTTCCAGCAGTTCGGCGCCCGGTGGGGAGCCGTCGAGGTGCTTTGCCAGCAACACGCCGGTTTCCTCGAAGGTTTCGCGGCAGGCCGCGAATACCAGGCCGCATACCTGTTGCGCATCGAGCGGCGCGCCGCGCAGGTCCACCATCGAGATCCGTCGTGTCACCGCGTCGACGTCGAGCAGTGCCCGCGCGGCATCGGACACATCTGCCGCATGCAGCGATCCGCCCGGGAACACCCACATGCCCGCCATGAAGGCGAGATTGGCGTGACGCCTGACCATCAGCACTTCGATCTGCGCCTGTTCTTCGCGCAGCAGCAGAATGGTCGCCGCAGGGCGCGCTAGACTCGTCGCAGGGCCGTCAGCCGGTGTCGTCATTGAGCGAGAACAACCTGTCCAACCGGCGAGCGACCGGCGTGCTGATCGGCATTCTGCTCGCGGCCGTCGTATTTGTGCCAGTCCCGGGACGCGGGCAATACCTGAAAGTGCTGCAGGACTTCGGCCATGCGCCGGCATTCGGCTGCATCGCTGTCGCGGTCCTGCTCTGGCTGCGGTCCTCGCGGCCGGCGATGAATGCAGGACTGCAGTATCTCGGCGCGTTCCTTGTTGCCGTGACGCTGGGTGCAGTGACGGAACTCGCTCAGTTCGTAGTCGAGCGCGATCCGTCCTGGTTCGATCTGCGCAGCGATGCGTTCGGCGCCGCTGCTTTCCTGGGGTTCGTTGCGGCGTTCGATCGTCGATTACGCATGTCGTGGCGCGGGGCGTGGTCGATTGTTGCCGTCGGATTGCTGATCGTGCATTTCCTTCCCACGATCACGATGCTGCGTGCCTACGAGCGTCGCGCCGCGATCTTTCCGGTGCTGGCCGCGTTCGTCGACGCGCGCGACCTGTATTTCACGAATCCGCAATGGTCGCTCGTGGATATCCGGCCATTGCCCGATGCGTATGCGGCGCTGCCCGGCGAAACCGCACTGCATGTCGACTTCCTCCCCGGCGACTGGCCCGGCATCGATTTCTTCGAGCCCTCGTCGGACTGGCGCGGCTTTGGCTCGCTCGCAGTCGACGTGGTCAATCCGACGTCGCAACCGCTGTCACTGGCACTGCGCAGCCACGACGTGCATCACGACAACGAACACCACGACCGCCTGAACCGCCTCTTTGAGATCCCGCCGCAGACGCGCACCACACTGCGAATTCCGCTCGCCGAGATTGAAACGGCACCGCGCGGCCGATTGATGGATCTGCAGCAGATGGCGGATTTCCTGTTCTTCCGTAATCGTGGATCGATCGCGAAGGAGATGTACCTGGTGTCGGTGAGTCTCGAAGACTAAGAGGTTTCACACGGAGATCACGGAGATCACAGAGTCAAAGGCAAAGAATGGAAGAATCTCCACGGAATACGAGGAAATCCTCTTCATTCTGGCTTGGCACCAACTCAAGCCCGTCATCCCCGCGCAGGCGGGGATCCAGTTCCGAATGGATTCCCGCCTACGCGGGAATGACGAAAGAGGAGGGCAGGCTTGGTCGGAAAAATTTCTTACCCGGTGCCCCGTGGAGAAATTCTTTTCCTTTCCGACCTCTGTGCTCTCCGTGATCTCTGTGTGAAATCTTTGCTCTTCTCAGAGAACCACCACCGTCCGGATCGACTCGCCGTTCTGCATCATCTTGAATCCTTCGCCGATGCGTTCCAGCGGCAGGCGGTGGGTGACGAGGGCGTCGAGGTTGATCTTGCCGTCGACATACCAGTCGACGATTTCCGGTAGTCGCTCGAGACGCGCGCCGCCCATGTAGCAGCCGGTCCACTGTTTACCCATCATGAGCTGGGTCGGTACGGCGCTGACTTCCGCGCCGTGCGGCGCGACGCCGATCACGTAGGCCTTGCCCCAGGCGGGATTGGTGCATTCGAACGCCTGGCGCATGACTGCCGGGATGCCGATGCATTCGAACGTGTAGTCGGCGCCGCCGCTCGTGAGCTTCATGAGGTGGCTGACGATCTTCTCCACCTGCTTAGGGTTCACGAAATCTGTCGCGCCGAACTGGCGGGCGATGGCTTCCTTCGCCGGATTCATGTCGATACCGATGATGGTCTTCGCACCGGCGAGTTTCGCGCCCTGCACCACGTTCAGGCCGATGCCGCCGAGACCGAAGACGATGACCGAGCTGCCGGGTTCGATCTTTGCCGCGAACATCGCGGCACCGATGCCGGTCGTCGCGCCGCAGCCGATGTAGCAGATCGGATCGAACGGCGCGTCATCGCGCACCTTGGCGATCGTGTCCTGCGGCAGCACCGTGTAATCCGCGAACGTGCCGAGCCCCCACAGCTGCGACACGGGTTTGCCGTTCAGGGAGAAACGGCTCTCGCGCGGCCGCAGGCGATTGAAGGCCTCGACGCAGAGATTGGTTTTGTCGGGCCGCGCGCAGTACTGACACTTTCCACAATGTGGAATCAGAAAAGGAATGACATGATCGCCGGGCTTGAACTTCGTGACGCCCGGACCGCATTCGACGACGACACCCGCAGCTTCATGGCCCAGCAACACCGGAAACTGCCACGGCGATTTGCCTTCGTACACGTTCAGATCGGAGTGGCACAGTCCGGTCGCCTTGACGTGAATCAGCACTTCGCCTTCGCGCGGCCCTTCCAGTTGCAGTGTTTCGATGACGAACGGCTCGTTGGGAGCGTGGACGACGGCGGCACGAACATTGAGCGGCACGAGCGGCTTCCTTCTGATGGCTTGTTACGCGAGGGGGCGACTGTACGCAGGTATACGTGTGCCGGCAATGAACGACGAGACGTTCCGTCCGCGCGATCTGTGAATCTGCGCTGCTGGTCCAGCGCGCTGCGTCGTTGCAGGTTCTGGGGCTAGAATCGCCTGCCAGCCCGCGTTCCGTCGTCAGCCAGCCCAGGGGAATTCCCATGCTCACGCTCGATATCAACGGCAAGAAAGTCGAAACCGATGCCGAACCCGATACGCCGTTGCTGTGGGTTCTGCGCGATCACCTCGGCATGACAGGCAGCAAGTACGGTTGCGGCAAGGCACTGTGCGGTGCGTGCACGGTGCATGTGAACGGCGCGGCGACCCGCAGTTGCGTGCTGCCGGTCGCGGCGGCTGCTTCGCTGAAGATCACCACCATTGAAGCTGTCGGCGATTCGCCGATCGGCAAGGCCGTGCAGGAAGCGTGGATCGCCGAGAACGTACCGCAATGCGGTTACTGCCAGTCCGGCCAGGTGATGAGTGCGACCGCGCTGCTCAGTACCAACAGGAAGCCGAGCGATGCGGACATCGATGCCGCCATGTCCGGCAACCTCTGTCGCTGCGCCACGTACGTGCGCATCCGCACGGCAATCAAGCGCGCTGCCGACACGCTGGCCTGAGGAGGTCACCATGAGCACTGCAGAAAAAGAGACCCTCCTGCACGCCAGCCGTCGCGATGTCCTGAAGGGCGGCGCGGCACTGACGGTTGCATTCTGGTTGCCGCAGGGCAGGGCGATTGCCAACGGCACCGCGCCGGCGGCGTTCGCACCGAATGCATTCGTCCGCATCGGCAACGACGGCATCGTGACCGTCGTCTCGAAACACATCGAGATGGGGCAGGGCGCCTACACCGGGCTCGCCACGATCGTCGCCGAGGAACTCGACGCAGACTGGGGCAACGTGCGTGTCGAAGGCGCGCCCGCCGATACCAAAACCTACGCGAACCTCGCCTTCGGCGCCGCCATGGGAACGGGTGGCAGCACGGCGATTGCGAATTCCTTCGAGCAGTTGCGCAAGGCGGGTGCAACCGCGCGTGCAATGCTCGTGAGCGCCGCGGCGCAGAAATGGGATGTTCCCGCTGGCGAAGTGACGGTCAGCAAGGGCGTCGTCGCGCACGCGGCGTCGAAACGCAGCGCGACCTTCGGCGAACTGGCGGCAGATGCAGCGAAAGTCCCGGTGCCCACCGATGCGAAGCCGAAAGATCCGGCCACCTACACCTTGATCGGCAAGCCGGCCGCCCGCGTCGACAGCCGCGAGAAATCCACGGGCACGGCGTTGTTCACCCAGGACGTGCGCCTGCCGGGCATGCTCACTGCCGCCGTCGTGCATCCGCCGCGCTTCGGCGCCAAGGTGAAGAGCTTCGATGCGAGCAAGGCACAGGCGATCAAGGGCGTGAAATCGGTCGTCGCGTTCGAAACGAGCGTGCGTTCCGGCGTCGCCGTGCTCGCCACCGATTTCTGGACGGCCAAGAAAGCGCGCGACCTGGTGACGGTCGAATGGGATGAAACTGCCGCCTGGCGCGGCAGCACCACCGAGCTTTTCAAGGAGTATCGCGAACTGGCGCAGCAGCCTGGTGCGTCGGCGAAGAAAGTCGGCGATGCGGAAGCGACGTTCGGTACGGCGGCGGAAGTGCTGGAAGCCACCTACGAGTTTCCCTATCTCGCGCATGCATCGATGGAACCGCTCAACTGTGTCGTGCGCATCGGCGCGCAGGATTGCGAGATCTGGAACGGCGAACAGTTCCAGAGCATCGACCAGATGGTGGTGGCGCGCATGCTGAACCTGCCGCCGTCGAGCGTGACGCTGCACATGCTCTATGCCGGCGGCAGCTTCGGCCGCCGCGCCAATCCGCAGGCCGACTACGTTGCGGAGGCCGTGGCCATCGCGAAAGCTGCAGGTGTCGACGTGCCGGTGAAGATGGTGTGGACGCGCGAGGAAGACACCAAAGCCGGCTACTACCGGCCGCTGTACGTGCACACGCTGAAGGCCGGTCTCGACAAGTCGGGCAAGCTCATTGCGTGGCAGCACCGGATCGTGGGCCAGTCGATCGTGGCGGGAACGTTCTTCGAACGCCCGGGTGCGATCGATTCATCGTCGGTGGAAGGTGCGTCCAATCTGCCGTACACCGTGCCCAATCTGTCGGTCGAATTGCACACGACGAAGAACGGTGTGCCGGTGCAATGGTGGCGTTCGGTCGGTTCGACGCACACGGCGTTCTCCACCGAGTGTTTCCTCGACGATATCGCGCGCCACACGAAGCAGGATCCATACGCCTTGCGCAAGTCGCTGCTCAGCGCCGAGCACAAACGCCATCACGCCACGCTCGACCTGGTCGCGGAGAAGTCGGGCTGGAACAAACCGAGGCCTAAGGACGAAGTCTGGGGACTCGCATTGCACGAGTCTTTCAACTCGGTCGTCGCGCAGGTGGCGCAGCTCAAGCGCACGGCGAATGGACTGAAGCTCGCGAAAGTGATCTGCGCCGTCGACTGCGGCCTCGCCGTGAATCCGAACATCGTCGCAATGCAGATGGAAGGCGGCCTCGGCTACGGCCTCGCCGCAGCACTGTCAGGCGCCGTGACACTCAAGGACGGCATCGTCGAGCAGGGAAATTTCGACGACTACCCCGTGCTGCGCATGAACCAGATGCCCGCCGTCGAAGTGCACATCGTCCCCTCGACCGCCAAGCCCACCGGCGTCGGCGAACCCGGCACCCCACCGATCGCCCCGGCCCTCGCCAATGCGCTCGCACTGGCGAACGGCACGCCGGTGCGGTCGCTGCCGTTGTCGGCGCAGGGGATTACGCTGGTTTGAGAGGAGAGCCGGAGTAACCGCAAAGAACGCATAGAACGCATAAAAATCAGAACGGGATAAATGGCCGCAAAAGGCACAAAAGGCGCAAAGTCGGAAAAAGAGGGCCTGATCTCTCTTTAGTCCTTCCTTTTTGCGCCTCTTGCGCTTTTTGCGGCCATTCTCTTCTCCGGCTTTTGCGTTCTATGCGTTCTTTGCGGTTACTCCGACTCCGATCAAACGATCCGTCGGCAACACGACATCAGGTGCAATGCCTGCGGTGTCCGCGAACTGCTTGTAGAGCGGGGCGAAGTCGGTGTCGTAGCCCGCATGGAAGAGTTGTTCGAAGCTGTCGATGACGAAGTAGGTCTGCTGGTAGTCGTCGATCAGATAGTCGGTGCGCAGGACGCGTTCGAGGTCGAAGGCGATGCGGTGCGGCTTCGAGCTTTCGATGCAGTAGGCCGTTTCGCCCTTCGATGACAGGATGCCCGAACCGTAGGCGCGCAGTCCCTGCGGCGTGGCGATCAGGCCGAACTCCACCATGTACCAGTAGAGGCGCGCGAGCATCTTCAATGCGCCCGCCGCGATGGCCTTCGGCCCGGCTTCGCCGTACGCCTGCATGAAGCGAGCGAACAGCGGGTTGGTCAGCAGCGGCACGTGGCCGAAGAAGTCGTGAAAGATGTCCGGCTCGACCAGGTAGTCGAGTTCGGAGCGCTTGCGGATCCACACTGTTACCGGGAAGCGGCGATTCGCCAGGTGCGCGAAGAACTGTTCCTCGGGAATCAGTCCGGGCACGGCGACGATCTTCCAGCCGGAGATCGATTCGAGGATGCGATTGGTTTCGTCGATGCGGGGAATGCGCTCGGGCGAAGCACGCAGCGTGCGCGTGCCGGCGATGAATTCGGGGGCCGCGTACTGCTGGATCATCCGCATCTGGCGCGCATACAGCGTTTGCCAGATCGCATGGTCCTCATCGGTATAACGATCCCACTGCTGGTCGACCGTGTAGTCGCTGCCGGCCTGCGAATAGTCCCCCCGCAATGCGACGGGATTGTGCGTCGGTGCGGCAGGTTGATTGGCCATGCGCGGCACCATAGCACCGCCGCAGAGCAGCAAGCGAAGCGTGTTCTCGTCTGTATACAGGGAGAAGAGTTTCACACGGAGATCACAGAGGGCACAGAGATAAGGGCAGCGAAGAAAGTCCTCCGTGGAGATCCTCTTTTCCGAACTCTGTGTTCTCTGTGCTCTCTGTGTGAATCTCCTAAGTCTTGTGTACAGCCTTGGGAGCTGAAGCCTGCAGCCCGCGCGTCAGCAACATGAGTTGTTCGAGGTTGATGGTGAGGAGCATCGGGTCATCCGCATTTTCCGGACGTACGGCGCGATCGACGACGGCGCGGCCGCCGAGGGTGGCTGCTTCGCTCATCGGCAGCAAACGGCTGACGGGGATCGCGGGAATGATGCCGAGGTCGTCGACCCGCAGGCCGATCGTGCGCTCGTCGTTGTCGGAGCGGATCATGACCACGTCGCTACCCTGGGTCATCGCCGACGGATCCATGAGGCGCGCGAGATCGATGACAGGCACCGGCTGATCGCGATACATCAGCAGTCCCGCATGCCATGGCGGACTGCCGGGCACCGGACGCAGCTGACCGCCATCGACCGATTCGAGTACCTGCTCGCGCAACAGTCCCAGCCATTGGCTGCCGCTGTGGAAGGTCGCGATGTCGAGGGTTTGTTCCTTGCCGTGCTGTTCGACGCCGTGCAGCGCGCGCGGCGCCGCCTTGCGCTGCAGCTGCTGCGTCGCCAGGCGCTGCTGCGAATGCACGCTTCCCAGCGGAATCATGACCACGCACCATAGCGACGTGGCGCGATATTCGCGATAGCCACCGGTATGACGCGCCCCGATCGCGTAGTGCGTGCCGTCGATGTCTGCCACGAATGCGGCATCGATGCTGCGACTCAACTGCTCGCGCGACAGCGGCAGGGTATCGCCGCACTTGAAACCGGACGAGGCCGCGATGACGCGACGATCCGCATCCACGAAGGCGCTGATGGCGCCGGCCACCGGCGTACCGGCTTCGGTTCGCGGCAGCGCGTCGTGGAGGATCGAGTCGAGCTGTGCCTGCGCATCGAACACGATGCCGATGCCACCGACGGTGCGACCGCCGCGACGTAACGCCGAACCGTAGATCAGGGTCGGGCGATCGTCATAGAAGCCGCTCGGTTCGAACGGCGAGACGCTGAATTCCTGCGAGTTGCGCAGCGCCAGCGTGTTCGAAGCCCACGATTCCGACAGCCGCTTGCCGACGTAACGCTGGTGCGCCGGGTTCGAGACGGCGACCACTTCGCGCTGTGCATCGAACAGCACGATGCCGTGATAGACGGTGTAGAGGCTGTTGATGTGCTGCAGGACAGCGGTGACGGCCTGTCGATCAGGCGCGCCGTTCGTCAGGTGATCGCTCAGCGTGGCATTCAGCGCCCACCAGCGACAATCGTTGGCGCGCTCGTACAGGTTGCGATCGAGGATGACGGCGGCGAGCGAGGCGAGCAGTTGTGCATCGTCGAGGATGGCGGACACCACCGTGCGTTGCAGGTCGCTGATGGATTCCTCGAAGGTGGCCTGGGTGCGCCGGCCGGCGTTGCCGATCTCCCAGAGCAGCACGCGCGCGAAATGCACGCTGGCATCGGCGCGCTGCGCCAGACGGATGTTGCCGTTCCAGACGGCGCGATTGAGTTCGCGCTGGATCTGTTCGGCCTGCACGGGAATGCGCCGCAGGTCGTCGGAGAAGATCGAGGCGCTGTCGCGCAGCTGTTCCAGCAGTTCGGTGCTGACGGAGCTGGTGAGGCCCTCGCTGTCGCGCGCGAAGGCGTGTTCGATGGGAATCATGGCGTGGCCGTGCCAGCCCGGACCCTGATAACCCTGGAAGCCGTGGGTGCGGCACGTCACCGCAAGATACTCGCGCCCGCCGAAGCGGATGACGCGATGGCTGTCGTCGAGCGCCATGGGCATGGGCGCGCCGATCGGCACCTGCCATTGATCGCTGCTGGCGATGACCTTGCCCTGCGCATCGAGCAGGGCGAATACGCTCCAGTCCTCCGTGGCACGTAACTGCGAAAAAATGCCGGCGACTTCGTCCTCGAAGCGGAAGCACAGGCACAGCACGCCGATGCTCCTGCCGCCGTCGACCACGCGGAACGAATACACCAGTGAGCGTTCCTGATCGGGCTGCAGGTCGAAGCGTCGATAGGTCTCGACATAGGCCGCGCGCGTCGTCAGTGCTTCGGTCACGAGCGGATCGCGGGTCTGCTTCGCGTCGGTGCAGTCTTCGAGACGTGCGAGCACGGTGCCGTCCGGGCTCAGCAGAATCACGTCCTGGTAGACCGAATACTTCGCGACGTACTCGCGAAAGCGCTGGCGCAGCGCCTCGCGCGACTGCACGAGCTGACGTGCCTGGGATGCGTCCTCGGGATTCGTCTGCCGCTGCTGCCGCAGGAACTGCCGGACGTCGTCGTCGGTGCTGAGAAAGCCGATGTCGGCGGTGCGCTCGAACAGGTTGCGCACGATGATGTCGATGGCGATCTGGCTCTTCGCCTGCAGCGCCAGCATGACCTTGCGGTGCGTCTCGGCGGCCAGGTTCTCGGTCAGTTCGGCGGTGAGTTTCTCGAAGGCTTCGCGGGTACCGCCCATGTCGGTGGCATCGCCGCTCAGGTGCGACAGCAGCGACAGCGTGTCCCAGGAACCCTGCAGCGTCGCCAGCCGCGCCCGATAGCCCTCCACGGACGGCATGTATTGGGCGGGGACTTTGAGCATTGCGGCCGATCCGGAGTGTTGTTATCCCTGAAAGTAACGGCCGGGGACGGCAGTGGCTTTAGGTGCCGACAGTGACGGCGGTCACACGCCTCAGCGATACGTGATGAGCTCGCGCCGGTCCTGCCGTTCCAGATGCGGCAGTGCATTGAACATCGACAGCGACACCTTTTCGGCGCTGTAGATCAATCGCGTGATGGAGGCGTTGTGCACGGCCCAGTTGAGTTCGATGCCCATGTGATTGGACAGGCCGAGCACGTGCGCCACCGTCGTGCCGATGACGCCCCCGGAGGTGCTGAGGATCAGGGTCTTCGAGCGGCCTTCGGTTTCCATGATCTGGCGCAGCGCCTGCGTGATCCGGCCGTGGAAATTCTTCCAGGGCAGCATCTGTTCGGCTTCGATGCGCGCGTCCACCCAGGCCCGTGCTGCACGTTCGAGGAAGAACTGGAACTTGCGGCGGTCGTGGCGCAGCTCCGGCCAGCCGGCTTCCGCGAGCTGCGCTGCGGTCAGTGAACCGGCGAACTCGCGCAGGATCACGTCGCTGTCGTATTCGTCGAAGGCGCCCTCGGTGGCGATCGGCGTAGGACCGAGCGCCGCGGCGATGATCTCCGCCGTTTCGCGCTGACGCTGCAGGGTGCCGGTGTAGATCCGGTCGATGCGTTCGCCCGTCTCGGCGAAGTATTCGCCGAGCAGTTGCACCTGTTCGCGGCCGCGGGCCGAAAGCTGGTCGTAGTTGTCGGTGCCGAAGGATGCCTGGCCGTGGCGGACTAGGTAGAGGGTGCTCATGGAGGGGACGGTGATGGAGTGATCAGGTGATGAAGTGATGAGGTGATGAGGTGATGAAGTGATGAAGTGATGAAGTGATGAAGTGATGACACAGTATAGAGGCCATCCATTCCTGGGTCGCTGCTTGTCACCTCATCACCTCATCACCCGATCACCCGATCACTCCATCACCAACAAAAAACCGCAGCCAGTTCCCGTCCCGGGAACCGCACTGCGGTTTTTTCTCGACGACCGGCGATCAGCGCGTGATCGCTGCCGTCTTCTGCTTCTCGGCCGGCGCAGTGGGGAAGCTCACGTCCTTCACTTCCACGCTCCACGCCTTTTCTTCGATCTGCTTCACTTCGACATGGCCGGGCTGCTTCGATGGCGGCGCCATCATCAATGACGAAGCCCACATTGCAGCGCCGACGATGGCGAGTGCCGCCGAGGCACCCACGATAGTCCGCGATTCGATCAACATGTTTCCTCCTGTTTCTGCAGCGCCGGGCTGCAGTGCGTGATGCGGAGGGCATCCGTACACGCGGTTCAACGGGATTGGTCGGGGTTTACCTTAGTCCGTTGCGCTGCAGGCTCCGTGCGGCGGATCACACATTTCCGCGGCGCAAAAGCGAGGTGTGCCGAGGCGCGACGCAGGTCTCATGCCGCGGCCGTCGATTGAACAAAAGATCGTCGGGCAGGACGTCGGGATGTCGATGTTCTGTCACATCGAGCGGGCAGGCGCAGATTGCGCCGGTCAGAACAGTTCGATTTCGCCCGCCTTGGCCCTGTCGTTGCCGGTGCTGACCGGCGCCGGCGAGGCGTGTACGAAACCGGAACCATCGCCTTCCATCACGAGCTGGAACACTTCGCGCTCCTCCTGCGTGCGATACAGGCGGCGCAGAGTGGAGTGCAGGCGCGTCCACTGTTCGGGCTGCTGCATCTGCGAGCGGCTGCAGGCGAACTGCGCGAGCGTCGACAGGCTGTAGCGAACGTGACCGAGGCGCTGCGAGAGCTTGTCGTAGAACTGGAAGGCCACCACGGCCGCCGCCATCTGTTTCTGGAAGGTGGCGATCTGTTCGTGGAAGGAGGGATCGAGCTGCGCCTGCGCGTCGTCCGGCAGGTTGCCGGTGAGCGAGCTGACGGTGCGCGCGGTATCGACCAGGCTGGTGAATGCGGCCACCAGCGCATCGATCGACTGATCGGATTCCTGCAGCGCCGAGTCCATCTGTGCTTCGCACAGTCCGAGCATGAGTCCGAGCTGGCCTTCCGGGGTCCAGTCCTCGCTCAGCTTCAGCGCCGGCATGATCGCCGTATCTGCTGTACTGGCCGACATGATCGGTGTCCGTCGACGATCAGAGCACGCGGCTGATGGTCGCCAGCAACTGTTCCGGGTTGAACGGTTTGACGATCCAGCCCGTGGCGCCGGCCTGCTTGCCGCGCAGTTTGGTTTCCTGGCCTGATTCGGTGGTGAGCACGAGCATCGGCACGAACTTGTAGGTGTCCAGCGCGCGCAGTTCGCGCACCAGCGCGATGCCGTCCATGCGCGGCATGTTGACGTCGGTCAGTACCAGGTCCACGCAGGCGCCCCTGGCGACCTCGAGGGCTTCCATACCGTCGGAAGCCTGCACGACCTTGTAGCCCGCACCTTCGAGAGTAAAGCGCACCATCTGCCGCATCGAGGCGGAATCGTCGACTGCCAGAATGGTTTGCTGATGTGCACCGGACATCGCTGTCGCTCCGAACTTGTTATGAAAGCAATGCCGTATCGACCCGCATGGCAGGCGGCGCGGCGTTGGGTTCCTTAACGGCAAGAAGTGTGGGGCATTGAGCCCGATCGGCGCAGAAGCGGAACCATGTCTCAGTCTGCTCGGGGTTTCCCCCATCCCGACCGGGCCTGAACGGACTAGGCGGCCTGACGGGCCAGATCGCGGGCCTTCAGCGGCAGGTCGTAGGTGACAGTCGCGCCATAGGCTTCGGGCGCCTGCGGATCGTGGCGCCGCTTGTCGAATACCAGCAGGCGCGTGCCGAGCTGGAAGCTCTCCTTCAGATCGTGCGTGATCATGAAGATGGTCATGCGGTTGAGCGCCCAGAGCTTGAGGATGATTTCGTGCATGTCGGCCGTGATGCCGGGATCGAGCGCACCGAAGGGTTCGTCGAGCAGCAGGATGCGCGGCTCGCAGATCACCGACTGCGCGATCGACAGGCGCTGCTGCATGCCGCCGGAGAGCTGCGACGGATATTTGTCCCGCGCCGCGTACAGGCCGATGGAATCGAGCAACTGGTTCGCCTTCTCCGTCGCCGCCCGGCGGCGTGCGCCGAACAGCCGGCCTAGGAAGCGCGAGCCGGCGAACTCGAGCCCGAGCAGCAGGTTCTCGGTGACGGTGAGATGCGGGAACAGCGAGTAGCGCTGGAAGACGATGCCGCGCTCCGGACCGGGCTCGGGCGGCACCGGCTTGCCGTCCAGCAGCAGCTCGCCGCGCGTGGGTTTCTCCACGCCGAGCAACAGGCGCAGGAACGTCGTCTTGCCGCAGCCCGACGCGCCGACGATGGTGACGAATTCGCCGTCGGCGATTTCCAGATTCAGATTCTCGAGTACGACCTGCTCGCCGTATTCCTTCCACAGGCGTTTGACGGTGACTGCGGCCATGACTATCTCGCTGTCTCCGCCCAGGGAAACAACCGTCGCCGCGCGATGCGCAGCAGCCAGTCCATCAGGAAGGCGAGCAGCGTGATCCACACGACATAGGGAAGGATGACGTCCATCGCCAGATAGCGTCTTACCAGAAAGATCCGGTAGCCGAGTCCCTCGGTGGAAGCGATCGCCTCGGCGGCGATCAGGAACAGCCAGGCGCAGCCGAGCTGCAACCGCACGGCATCGATCAGCCTGGGCCAGAGCTGCGGCAGGATGACGCGTGACGACAGCAGCCAGCTCGATGCGCCGAGCGTCTGCGCCTTGATCAATTGCTCGGTCGGCAGTTCGCTTGCGCGCAGTGCGACGTCGCGCGTGATGACCGGCGCCACGCCGATCACGATCAGCGCGATCTTCGCGACCTCGCCCAGGCCCAGCACGATGAACAGCACGGGCAGGATCGCGAGCGGCGGGATCATCGATACAGCCGCAACGAAGGGGGCGGCGAGCGCCCGCAGGTAGGGAATCGCACCGATGGCAAGTCCAGCGGCGATGCCGATCGCGGCGCTGATGCCCAGTGCCATGAGGATGCGCTTCAGGCTCGCGAGGGTATCGACCCACAGCAGCACCTGGCCGCTGCGCTTGTCCTCCTCGAACGCATACGTGTGCATGGTGTCGAGGATGGTCGATACCGCCGGCAGCAGCTTGTCGTCCGGATTGGCCGCCAGCCGCGCATTCGATCCCAGCAGGTACGCAAAGATCAGCAACAGGAACGGCAGCGCGGCCAGAACGACCGCGCCGCCGCGATTGGGATGGAGATTGACGAGACGGGGCATGGGGAGCGGGCTACTGGCAACTGGCGACTGGCTGCTGGCCAACACCGGATCGCGGAATGACTCTGGCCAGCATCCAGCCGCCAGCCGCCAGTTGCCCCGGCGCGCTCACAGCGCGCCTTCCGCCGCCATCCCCACGTACGTCGCATCGAACCGCATCCTGATGTTCTTCGCATTGCCGAGCGTCTTGCCGCCGGGGAATTCGATGCCGACGACGTCGACGCTCCTGGCGCCTTCGCCGAGCAGACCGTGGTCGAAGGAGAACTTGCGGACCAGGTCCATCGTCGTCACGAGGTTCGGGCTGGTCGTGAAGGCGAGCGCTTCCGCGGGGGTCCAGAACATCTTCGTCGTGGCGAGCTGGCTGTTGAAGCCGGCGAGGTCGGTGCCCGAGGCCTTCGCCATGTGCGCGAGCGCTTTCGGATCCTGCTTCGCCATCAGGGCCAGCGTTTCATACCAGGCGCCGACCAGCGCTTTCGCGAACTTCGGGTTGTCCTTCAGCGTCGCGCTGTTCACGACCAGCATGTCGATGATCTCGCCGGGGATCTTGCTGGAGTCGAACACCAGCTGCGCATCGGGCGCGGCGAGGATTTCGCTGAGCTGCGGCTTCCAGGTCACGGTCGCCCTGGTATCGGCGGCGGCGAAAGCGCCGACGATGTCGGCGTCGGACGTGTTCACGACCTTGATGTCACGTTCCTTGAGTCCCACGCTCTCCAGGCCGCGCGCCAGCAGGTAGTGCGACACGGAGAGTTCCACCAGGTTGACGGGCAGTCCCTTGATGTCCGCGAGCTTCCTGCCCTTGCCCTTCAGCACCAGGCCGTCGTTGCCGTTGGAAAAGTCGCCGACGATCAGCGCGGTGGAATCGACACCGCCCGCCGACGGAATCGTCAGCATGTCCATGTTCGTCATGACGCAGGCATCGAAGCTGCCGGCCGTGTATTGATTGATGGATTCGACGTAGTCGTTGATCTGGGTGAGTTCGATGCTGATGCCGTACTTGTCGGCCCATTTCTTCAGGATGCCGCTCTCGTCCGCGTAGTCCCACGGCATCCAGCCGACGTAGATGCTCCAGGCCACCTTGAAGGATTTCTTTTCGGCGGCAGCGGCGGTGTGAGCGAAGGTGGCGGAGAGCAGGGCGCAAGCCAGGACGGCAGCGCGGGCGAACAACTTCAGACGCGATTGCATTCGGCGACTCCTCGTTAGCGGTTTGGTCGTCAGCTCTCGCAGCACCGCTTTCGGGTCGGAGGTCCGTCCGCAGGCCGTGCCGCGTTCCTGGGAAGCTGCGCAAGCCTCCCGACCTCCCGGGCTTTTATCCCGCCGTGTATCCAGAAATGGGGACATTCCTTATTTCCTGCTTCGTCGCCGCTCTTCAGCGACGAACGAAATAAGGAATGTCCCCATTTCCATGGACTGCCTCTCTCGGACCAGCATCG
>CAYWHG010000085.1:0-19208 GCA_964457865.1 uncultured Steroidobacter sp. | reverse complement strand
GACTCCCAGTTGTCCTCGACCAGCCGGATGTCGTGCGTCAGCGGATCGAAACCGAGGCTGGCGAGCGAGCCGAGGTACAGATCGATGATGTTGTCCGGCGAGGGTTTGAGGACGACCTGGAACTGATAGTAGTGCTGCAGTCGGAAAGGATTGTCGCCGTAGCGGCCGTCAGTGGGTCGTCGCGACGGCTGTACGTATGCCGCACTCCACGGTTCCGGACCGACGGCACGCAGCAGGGTGGCGGTGTGGAACGTGCCCGCGCCCATTTCCATGTCGTAGGGCTGCAGGATGACGCACCCCTGTCGGGCCCAGTACGCCTGGAGAGCGAAGATCAGATCCTGAAAGGTTCGTGGCGCGTCGGCTTTGGGGGCGGCCATGCGGGTTCCTGAAACTGCGGAAAGATCGCCAAAAATAGTGCCCGCGAAGGCACTTGGCGGCGAAAAGCGCGCGAGTATAGCCGTTGCCGCGCCTTTCACTCATCGGCCACCACAACGCCCTGTCCCAGACCTTCGCGATGTGTCAGCACCAATATCGTGCATGGACACTTCATTTTTGCACCTGTATGGTGCCGGCGCGAACCCATCGCTGCCCACCAATCCGTCAAATCCAACGACTTGCGCCATGACGGTGCGATGGCATGGTTCCTGCAATTTCGCGGGTCCAGATCGAAATAAAACCCACGGCGTCGTAACAGCGAGCGAGCCGAGGTCAATCATCTCGCTGTCTACCGGAGGAGAACTCATGACGACCGCCGCTGAAGTACTCAGCATGTTGAAGGATAAGGAAGTCACCTTTGTGGATCTGCGCTTCACGGATACGCGCGGCAAGGAACAGCACGTAACTGTCCCCGCGCACACCATCGACGCCGGATTCTTCGAAGACGGCAAGATGTTCGACGGCTCGTCCATCGCGGGCTGGAAGGGCATCAACGAGTCCGACATGGTGCTGATGCCCGATGCGAGCACCGCCGTGATGGATCCCTTCTTCGAAGAGACGACCCTGATCATCCGCTGCGACGTGCTGGAACCCTCGACGATGCAGGGTTACGAGCGCGATCCGCGTTCGATCGCCAAGCGTGCCGAGGCGTACCTCAAGTCCACCGGTATCGGCGAGAGGGCGCTGTTCGGTCCGGAAAACGAATTCTTCATTTTCGACAATGTGCGTTACGGCACGAACATGCAGGGTTCGTTCTTCGACATCGAATCAGTCGAAGCGGCCTGGAGCTCGGGCAAGAATTACGAAGACGGCAACAAGGCGCACCGTCCCGGCGTGAAGGGCGGCTACTTCCCGGTTCCGCCGGTCGACTCCTTCCAGGATCTGCGTTCGGCCATGTGTCTGGCGCTCGAAGAACTGGGCATGAAGGTCGAAGTGCACCACCACGAAGTCGCGACGGCGGGTCAGTGCGAAATCGGCGTCAATGCCAACACGCTGGTCCGCAAGGCCGACGAAGTGCAGATGCTCAAGTACGCCATCCACAACGTCGCGCATGCCTATGGCAAGACCGCGACGTTCATGCCGAAACCTCTGGTTGGCGACAACGGCAGCGGCATGCACGTGCACCAGTCGATTTCGAAGGACGGCAAGCCGCTCTTCGCCGGCGACAAGTACGCAGGCCTGTCCGATCTGGCGCTGTACTACATCGGCGGCATCATCAAGCACGCCAAGGCGATCAATGCCTTCACGAACTCCAGCACCAACAGCTACAAGCGCCTGGTGCCGGGTTTCGAAGCACCGGTGATGCTGGCCTACTCGGCTCGCAATCGTTCGGCTTCCATCCGTATTCCGTGGGTTTCCAATCCGAAGGGTCGTCGCATCGAAGTGCGGTTCCCGGATTCGACGGCGAATCCGTATCTCGCCTTCTCCGCGATGCTCATGGCCGGCCTCGACGGCATTCTGAACAAGATCCACCCGGGCGAAGCCGCGGACAAGGATCTGTATGACCTGCCGCCCGAAGAAGCCAAGAACATTCCGGAAGTCTGCTACTCGCTGGAGCAGGCACTCGAGTCCCTCGACAAGGACCGCGAGTTCCTCAAGGCCGGCGGCGTCTTCACCGACGACGTCATCGATGCCTACATCGGCCTGAAGATGCAGGAAGTGACCAAGGTGCGCATGTCCACGCATCCGCTGGAGTTCGAGCTGTACTACAGCGTGTGATCCATCCGGACGCCGGATCGGGACAGATCCGGCGTCCGCTTTGCTTAGCAAGCGGGACGCCGTTCACACAATGTCGTCACTGCTTTTGTCAGGTCGGAGCGAAGTGGATATGCTCGATCCCCATGCGCACTACCCTGTTGCTGCTCGCACTTCTCGCAGTCCCTGCTCTCGCGGGACAGACAGTGTGGAAGTGGGTGGATTCCGACGGGGTGACTCACTACGCCGATCGCCCGGTTCCCGGCGCGACGCGCATGGAGCTGAGTACCGGCTCGCCGCAGCCGAACGCGGATACGTCATCGTACGGCTCCTCTTCCAGCAGCTCGACGCCGGCCGATGCCGGCCCGGCCTATCGCAACTTCGAAATCTGGAAACCGTCCAGCGAAGAGACGATTCCCAACACGGGCGGGCAGGTCACGGTGAACGTGCGGATCGATCCGACGTTGCAGCCGGGACATTCGGTGTACCTGTACCTGGATGGTCGTCTCGTCGAAGGCGTGCCGGGCGATTCGACGTCCTTCGAGCTGACCGATGTGCCTCGCGGTACGCACACCCTGGTTGCCAGAATCACCGATTCCCGCGGCAACACGGTTCAGGAGACCGAGCGCGTCGTGTTCTATGTGCGACAGGAGTCGGTCGCACAACCGCCGACGGGTCCTGCACTGCGTCCGCCGCCGAAGCCGCAACCGCGTGCCGGCAACAAGATGGCCACGTCGCAGCCGACCTACGCTGCATTGAATCCCGCCGCGCCCAGCACGAAGATCGATCCGGCGACCAATCGTCCGATCGTCACCAAGACGACGGTCAAGTCGCCGACGCCCAAGTCGGGCAAGTAAGCCCTGCCGTTTCCGAGCCGTCTTTATCGCGGGCACGCTTGCCCGCGGCTCGTCGTCATTCCTGTCCGGTGACAGGCTGACGCGCGCCATGGTTGCACACGCAACAAGCATCGGCCGACGCGTCATGGCAGATCCCGACCGCATCCTCGATGGTCTCAGCACGAGCATCCTGATCGTCGATGCCGCGCAGACCCTGCTCTATCTGAACGTTGCGGCCGAAACGCTGTTCGGCGTAAGTCGCAATCAGGTGCGCGGCCGGCCGATTGCCGAACTGCTCATCGACGCCAGTGCATTGAATCTCGTCGTCGAACGCGCCGTGGAAACCTGGCGACCGATCTCACGCCGCGAGCTGGCGCTGCGGCCGGTCAATGGCGATGGCGAACTGATCGTCGACTGCAACGTCTCCCCCTTCGAAGAACCGGGCACGCCCGGGGCCGCGCTGATCGAAATCAGTGACGGCACCCAGCACCAGCGCATCACCCGCGAGAACGCGCTGCTGACGCAGATCGGCGGTAGCCGCGCCATGATTCGCCAGCTCGCGCATGAGATAAAGAATCCGCTCGGCGGCCTGCGCGGCGCGGCACAGCTGCTCGAGCGCCAGCTCGGCGATGCTTCGATGCGCGAGTACACGTCCGTGATCATCAGCGAGGCGGATCGTCTCGCGACGCTGGTCGATACCCTCCTCGGCCCCGGACATCATCCGCGCAAGGAGTCGGTCAACATCCACGAGCTGCTGCAGCACGTCGGTCATCTGCTCGCCGCGGATGCGCCGCCAAACGTCTCGGTGGAACGCGATTACGACCCGAGTCTGCCGCCGCTGCTGCTCGACCGGCACCAGATCATTCAGGCGATGCTCAACCTGGGTCGCAACGCCGCGCAGGCGCTCGTGCAGCACGGCGGCAAGATCACGCTGCGCACGCGGGCGCTGACGAATCAGAACATCGGCACCAAACGCCACCGACTGGTGGCCAGCATCCAGTTCGAGGACACCGGTCCGGGCGTTCCCGAGCATCTGCGCGACACCCTGTTCTATCCATTGGTCACCGGACGACCTGACGGCACAGGCCTCGGTCTTGCCGTGGCCCAGGATCTCGTGAGCCGACACGACGGACTGATCGAGTTCGAAAGCCGCCCCGGTTTGACCACCTTCACTATCCTGCTGCCATTCCATGCTCCAGATACCCGCCAAGCCTCTTAATGTCTGGCTCGTCGATGACGATGCCTCCATCCGCTGGGTTCTCGAACGCGCATTGCGTCAGGGAGGCATGGCACCGACCGCATTCGATCACGCGGACTCGGCGCTCGCGGCGCTGCGACGCGATCGACCCGATGTACTCATCACCGACATCCGCATGCCCGGCCGCAGCGGACTCGAACTGCTGACCGAGATTCACGACAGCCAGCCGCAACTGCCGGTCATCGTGATGACCGCGCACTCGGATCTGGACAGCGCCGTCGCCGCCTATCAGGGCGGGGCCTTCGAATATCTGCCGAAGCCCTTCGATATCGATCAGGCCGTCGATCTGGTGCGGCGCGCGGCGCAGCAGAAGGAACGTGTCGAAGAAGTCAGCACCGAATCGCGTCGCATTCCCGAAATGCTCGGACAGGCGCCGGCGATGCAGGAAGTGTTTCGCGCCATCGGTCGCTTGTCGCGATCCAGCATGACGGTGCTGATCACGGGCGAATCCGGTACCGGCAAGGAACTGGTGGCACGCGCGCTGCATCGTCACAGCCCGCGTGCCAGCAAGGCGTTCATCGCCTTGAACACGTCCGCGTTCACGGCAGACCTGCTCGAGTCCGAGCTGTTCGGCCATGAGAAGGGTTCGTTCACCGGCGCCGATGCGCAGCGTCGCGGCCGTTTCGAGCAGGCCGATGGCGGCACCTTGTTCCTCGATGAGATCGGTGACATGTCGCCGCAATTGCAGACACGCCTGCTGCGCGTGCTGGCCGAAGGCGAGTTCTATCGCGTCGGCGGACAGGTGCCCGTGCGCGTCGATGTGCGCGTGATCGCGGCCACCCACCAGGCACTCGAAGAGCGCGTGAAACAGAACATGTTCCGCGAAGACCTGCTGCATCGCCTGAACGTGATCCGCATCGAAGTGCCGCCGCTGCGCCAGCGCCGCGAAGATATTTCGGAGCTGATCCTGCACTACCTCGATGCTGCTGCCATCGAACTCGGTGTCGAATCGAAAACGCTGTCGCCCGAGGCAATGGCCGTGTTGTCGAGCTTCGACTGGCCCGGCAACGTCCGGCAGCTCGTCAACACCTGTCGCCGTCTCACCGTCACCGCGCCCGGCCGCGAGATCAAGGCCGAAGACATTCCGACCGATCTCGGCGGTGCCCCCGGCCCCGCGCGGCTGCAGGACGAATGGACCCGTCAGCTTACGAGCTGGGCAGACAAGCGTCTCGCCGCGGGCGAAACCCCGCTGCTCGACGATGCGATGCCGGAATTCGAACGCACGTTGATTCGCGCTGCGCTACGCAAGGCAGAAGGCGGACGTCAGGAAGCCGCCCGCCTGTTGGGCTGGGGCCGGAACACACTCACCCGCAAGCTCAAGGAGCTGGCGATGGATGATGAGTAGATAAAAAGGATTGGCCGCAAAAGGCGCAAAGAACGCAAAAAAATCCCTTCTGAATTTGCGCTCTTTGCGCCTTTTTGCGGCCATTTTCTTAGCCGGTCTTGCTCAACCCCGCCGCCGGCGGGTGAGCCGATGATGTGCCGACGAGATCGATGACGGAGCGCAGGTTGTGGCGCGCGAGGTAGTCGGCGATGCCCTGGTTGATCTTCGGGCACACCAGCGGGTCGTAGAACAAGGCCGTACCGACACCGACCGCAGTCGCACCGGCAATCAGGAATTCGAGTGCGTCGTTGGCCGAGCAGATACCGCCCTGACCGATGATGGGAACGTTGTGCCTGCGCGCGACTTCGTAGACCTGGTGAACCTTCAGCAGCGCGATCGGTTTGATGGCCGGACCTGAGAGCCCGCCCTGGATGTTGCCGATCACCGGCCGGCGCGTGTTCACGTCGATGGCCATGCCCATCACCGTGTTGATGACTGCCAGCGCATCGGTGCCTGCCTCGATGCAGTGACGCGCGCTCTCGCGGATGTCGGTCTGGTTCGGCGAGAGCTTCGTGATCAGCGGCTTCTTCGTCACCGCGCGGCAGGCGGCGACGACGCGCGCCGACATCTCCGGATAGTTGCCGAACTGCACACCGCCTTCCTTGATGTTCGGGCACGAGATATTGATTTCGATCGCATCGATCGGCGAATCGTCGAAGCGGCGCGTCACTTCGACATAGTCATCGATGGTCGAACCGCAGACATTGGCGATGAAGCGCGTCTCGGTGAAATCGAGCGTCGGCAGGATGCGGTTCACCACCTGATCGACGCCGGGATTCTGCAGGCCGATCGCATTCAGCATGCCCATCGGCGTTTCATAGACGCGATGCGGCGGATTGCCCAGGCGCGGTTCGCGCGTCGTGCCCTTGAGCACGATGCCGCCGGCATCGCGGTTCGAGAAGCCTTCGACGCGGGTGTATTCCTCGCCGAAGCCGACGCATCCCGACAACAGCACGATCGGGGAATCGAACTTCAGACCGCAGAAATCGAGTGCGAGGGAAGCGGCTGTCATCGCGGGCACCGTAGAATAAGGATCAACTCAACTCGGGATCGCATTCTGCGCCGGCCCCTCGCCGGTCGCCAGCGGCCGCCTATGTTTCACCTGATTCTGTTCCAGCCGGAAATTCCGCCCAACACCGGCAACGTCATCCGCATGAGCGCCAATGCGGGTGCGCACCTGCATCTCATCCGGCCGATCGCCTTCGATCTCGACGAGAAATCCGTCCGACGCGCCGGCATGGACTACGCGGAGCTGGCGCACGTCCGGCAGTGGGATTCGCTCGACGAATGCCTGACAGCCATCGAAGCAGCGCGCTGGTTCGCGATTTCGACGCGCGGCGCCGTTCGTTACGACACGCCCGGCTTCGCCGCCGGCGATGCCTTCGTCTTCGGTCCGGAAACCCGCGGTCTGCCGCAGGACGTGCTGGAACGCTGCCCGGAAGAACGGCGCCTGCGCATCCCGATGCGCCCCGGCAACCGCAGCCTGAACCTGTCGAACGCGGTGGCTGTCGTCACCTACGAGGCGTGGCGGCAGCAGGATTTCAGATAAGAGACCGGAGTTTCACACGGAGTTCACGGAGAGCACGGAGTAGGATCTGGTCTGCAGAGAATCAGTTTCTTTTGTCCGGCCTCCGTGTTCTCCGTGTTCTCCGTGAACTCCGTGTGAAATTCTTCTCCGAATCAGGAATGCTCAGGCTTGAGCGCCCGACTCATCAGTTCCTTGACGGCTTCTTGCGGCGGCACGCCTTCGTGCACCACGCGATAGATCTGTTCGCTGATCGGCATCTCGACGCCGGCGCGCGTCGCGACTTCGCGAACCGCGCGCGCGGCGAGCACGCCTTCGACGACCTGGCCGATGGCCTTCTGCGCCGCGCCGATGTTCTCGCCGGCCGCGAGCGCCAGGCCGAAGCGGCGATTGCGCGACTGGTTGTCGGTGCAGGTGAGTACGAGATCGCCGAGGCCGGCCAATCCCATGAACGTGTCCTTGCTGGCGCCGAGGGCGACGCCGAGCCGCGTCATTTCCACGAGCCCGCGCGTGATCAGCGCAATGCGCGTGTTGGCGCCGAAACCCAGGCCATCCGACAGACCGGCGCCGATGGCGAGCACGTTCTTGATGGCGCCGCCGATTTCCACGCCGATGATGTCGGTGGATGTATAGGCGCGAAAGTTCAGACCGGAAATGCGCTGCGCGAGTTCGCGCGCGAATCCGGCATCGGCGGAAGCAACCGTCATGGCGGTGGGCAGTCCGGCGCCGACTTCCTTCGCGAACGTCGGGCCTGAGATCACGGCCGTGGGCACGTCCGGTCCCAGGACCTGTCCGGCCACTTCATGCGGCAGCAGGCCGGTGGAAAGTTCGAAGCCCTTGGTGGCCCAGGCCAGGCGCATGGCGGCGGGACGATGCTGAGCAAGTTCGACCAGCATGCCGCGCAGCGCGTGACTCGGCACGGAAACGACGACGTCGCGATGCGACGCGAGGACGCGCGCCAGATCGGCATCGACCGTCAGCAGTTCGGGGAACGGTGCATCGGGCAGGTAACGCGCGTTGCGACGCTCGCGCGCGAGTTCATCGAGGTGCTGCGGATCGCGTCCCCACAATGTGGTGACGCAACCCGCGCGTGCGAACTGGATGGCCAGCGCCGTGCCCCAGGACCCGGCGCCGACAATGGCGATTTTCGCAGTCGCCGGTGTCGTCCCTGTCTCCGGCGTGCTGCTCATGCGAAAGGACGGTCCAGTTTGCTGAACCGCGATCAGTTCACGGCATTGCCGGCTGCACCGGCGGCCTGCTGCTGCTGCGCGGCCTGCGCTGCTGCCTGATTGAACAGCACTTCGAAATTGACCGGCGGCAGCAGGAACGGCGGGAAGCCGCCCTTGGTCAGCAGATCGGAAATCACCTGGCGCGCATACGGCAGCAGGTAGTTCGGGCAGAAGATGCCGAGCAGACGCTGTGCGTCGGCGGCCGGCACATTGCGCATGCCGAAGGCGCCGGCCTGCTGCAGCTCGACCAGCCACACGGTCTTGTCGGTCGACTTGGCTTCGACGCGAACCGTGAGCACGACTTCCTTCATGTCACCGCCGAGATCGTTCACGGAGGTGCTGAGGTTCAGGTTGATCGTGGGGTTGGTGGAGTTCGGTGCGACGCGCGGACCGATCGGCGCCTCGAACGACACATCCTTCAGATAGACCGCCTGCGGGGCGAACTGCGGCGCATTCGGATCGACCTGTCCGTTGGTGGCCGATGCGGGAACTTCGTCAACCATGATCGTGAATCCTCAGTCGTTGAATTTTGGAATTTGTCGTTTCGCGGAATGCGAACGACGCTCAGGTCTTGCCCATCAGCAGTTGATCGAGTTCACCCGATCGATCCAGCGCCGTCAGATCATCGTATCCCCCAACGTGCCGCTCGCCGATGAAAATCTGCGGCACCGTGCGGCGCCCGCCGCTTCTCTGCAACATTGTTTCGCGCTCGCGCGCGTCTTCATCGACCTTGATCTCCTGCACCGCGACGCCCTTGCGCTCGAGCAGGTTGCGCGCCCGCTGACAGTAGCCGCAGTACGCGGTCGAGTACATGACAACCGGAGCAGTCGTGCTCATGCCTGCTTGCCGTCCTTCTTGCTGCCCTTCACCAACGGCAGGTTTTCCTGGCGCCAGGTGCGCAGGCCGCCGCGCAGCGTAGCCACCTTGTTGAATCCAGCTGCTTTGAGCGCCTTCGCCGCAGTTGCCGAGGTAAAGCCATTCTCACAACAGACGACGACCGGCTTGTCCTTGTACTTCTTGAGCGTCTCGGCGCGGTCGCCGACTTCCTTGGCGGGGATGTTGCGGGCATCGATGATGTGGCCGGCGTCGTATTCGCCGGCATCACGCACGTCCAGCACCAGTGCCCCGGAGTTCGTCAGCCGCACGGCATCGCCGGTGCCCACCAGCGTGGAACCCTTGGCGCGTTCCCGGATCTCGATCACGATGGCCAGAACGGCGAGAATCGCCGCGGCTGCGATCAGGAAGGGATGATTGGTGGTGTATTCCAGAAATCGACTCATTGATGCTGATCATCCGTCCGGTGCGATCCGACGCGACTATGCGGGCCATTCGGCGATTTGGAAGGGGTACGGCCCGTGCCGCCGTTCCCTGCCGGCCTCGAGGCCCACCCAAAAAAGGGCGCAAAGTATAGCAGCCGGTCTCCGGGCCACAGCCCCGGACCGAAGTTTTCTAAGGTCTGGCGGGAGATCGGCATAACGATGTTGCAGCGGTCAGGGATTGGATTGGCCTGGGTACTCGCGCTGGCCCTGCTGGGCCTGAGCGGCAGCCTGCCGAGCCATGGCGCGGCGGACCCCGCTGCGAAGGAAGGCGAACTCAAGCAGGTCCGCAGCCGGATCGAGTCCATCCGCCGTTCCATTCAGGCGGAGGCAGAAAAGCGCGATTCCCTCAGCAAGGAGGTCCGCCAGGCCGATCTGGCGGTGCAGTCGGCGCGTGAGCGGCTGACCGGCGTCCGTGAACGACGCGAGGCTGCCGAAGCACGCGTGCGCGCCCTCGAAGCCGAGCGCACCGACACCCGCAAAAAGATCGACAACGAGCGCGGAGCGCTGGCAGGTGAATTGCGCGTCGCCTATGTGAACGGTCGCCAGGAGCAGCTCAAACTGCTGCTGAACCAGGGCAATCCTGCGCAACTGGGCCGCACCATGGCCTGGTACGGCTACTTCGGCCGCGCACGGGCCGAGCGCATCACCGCCATCACCGAACATCTGTCGCACCTGGAGCTACTGAGCGAAAACATCAGCGCCGAAGCCGCCCGGCTGAAGGCACTGGAGGCCGAGCAGGCCAGCGAAGTGAAGTCGCTGGCCGGGGCGCGCGATCAGCGCAAGCTCACGCTCGCCAAGGTGCAGACCACCCTCAAGACACGCAGCGACGAACTTGCCAAGGCGCAGCGTGAGGCGCAGGCGCTGGAAAAGCTGGTCGAACAGCTGCGTCGTGCGATCCAGGATTTTCCGGACTTCGGCGATCAGCCCTTCGCGCGCGCCCGCGGCAAGCTGCCCTGGCCGATCAAGGGCAATGTCCTGGCCCGCTTCGGTCAGCCCCGTGCCGGCGGGCCGCTGAAATGGCAGGGCATGGTGATCGGCAGCGAGCGCGGCACACAGGTCCGCGCGCTGTTTCCCGGCCGCGTTGTATACGCGGACTGGTTGCAGGGCCTCGGACTGCTGCTGGTGCTCGATCACGGCGGCGGTTTCATGAGCCTGTATGGATACAACGAACAGCTCTATCGGAAGGTCGGCGATCGGGTCGCTGCCGGCGATGCGCTGTCGGTCGTCGGCGATGCCGCCGGCTTCGGCAGGGCGGGTCTCTACCTCGAAATCCGCAACGGCCGGCAGGCGCTCGACCCCGCTCCGTGGCTGCGTAAGCCGTGAGTGATCCGCTGACGCTGCGGTGACACAGCGCACCGGCGGAGACGCTGGAATTTCAGGGAAATCGTGACTGCCATCACGGGGTTTCTCCCGACACCGCAACGGCAATATGTTATTACCGTACCGGTCGCATGAAAGTGCGGTCGGCTTCAAGGAACGCTTGCATCCCGGGACGGATGATTCTTCCAGGAACACGAAAGACATGCCCCGGGCGCACACGGGTGGGAAGCGGTAGCGGATGGCGACGATTCTCGACGACGAAGACACGGTTGAAGCGCAGTCGCTGTCGACATCGCTCGATCCCTACGGCCAGCTCATGAAGATGCTGATGCCGCGTGCTCTGTGCATCGGCATCTACGATCGACTCTCCACGCCGCTGTGGCTCTCCGATGGGTGCGAAGGCCCCGACCTGCCGCAACTCGTCGAAGAAGCACTCAACGCCGCCCGCAGCCCCGATCCCGATCCGTCCGAACGCGATGGTTTCGGACGTTCGTGGGACGGCGAAACCGCCTACGTTTTCATCCTGCGCGAAGGCATCGATCTGCTCGGCGCTGTCGCCCTGTCGTGTCGCGATGGCAGCGGCGGTGCGCGACCGTTCTCGCTGATGTCCGGCCTGCTGCGTCCGGCGCTGCAGGTGCTGACGCGCGAACTCGTGAATCAGAATCCGGTCGACGACGCGCCGAAAAGCGTCGCGCTGCGCGATGGCGATCTGGCGCTGCTGCTCGATTCGAACGGCGCTGCCGAGGAAGGCGAGAGCGATGACTTCGGCCAGCTCGTGCGCAGTTGCGTCGATCATCTCGAATGCGTGGCGGGTACGTTGTTCGTACCCGAGAAGAAAATCTCCGCCACCTACTTCGCCTCGGCATCGCAGCGTCGTACCGATGCGGAACTGCTGGATCGCACGCAGCGCAACCTGTTCGCCTGGGCGCAGGTGCAACGCCGCACACTGACGCTCAACAAGGCACCGCCGAACAGTCCGCTCGGCACGTTGCCGTACAAGATCCTGGCGTGTCCGATTCGTCATGGCGCGGAGCCGGTGTCGGGCATCCTGCTGCTGTTCCGTCCGCTGTCGGCGCCCGATTTCGACATGCGCCAGGTGCGCATCGTCGAGATGCTGGCGCGACGCATCGCGTACGTGCTGCAGAATTCCTACGATCCGGCGACCGGCCTGCTGACGCGCCCCGCGTTCGAACGCCGCGCGCTCGCAACGCTCGCGACCGGCGCCAAGGACCGGCACTGCGTCGGCTACGCCGATGTCGATCGCCTGCACGTCATCAACGACAACTACGGCATGCATGTCGGCGATCAGGTGCTGGCGCGCATCGCCGAAATCATTCGCGTCAATCTGCCGCGCAACGTGATTGCCTCACGCATTGCCGGCGATCGCTTCGCGCTGTTCCTGCCCGAGACGCCGCAACACGCCGCCGAAGAATTCTTCGGCAGCCTGGTCGACAGCATCGAACGGATCGACTTCCGCCACGAAGGCCAGCGCGTCGCGCTGTCCATGAGCTTCGGTCTCGCCGTGGTGCCCGAGACGCGCCTGCCGCTTTCGCACGCGCTCGCCACCGCGGAAGTGGCCTGCAAATCGGCAAAGCAGCGCGGTCGCGGCCGCGTCGAGCTGTACCACGAACCGCCGCAGGAACCGATGAGAGTCGAAACGCCTGCGCCTGCAGTCGTCCCGACGCTCGAGACCGTTGCCGCCGTCGAAGCACCACGATTCGAAGACGCAACACCGGCCGGCGATCTGCGTGAGGCGATCGCCAACGATCGTTTCCGCATGGAAGCGCAGTCGATCGTGAAACTGAATTCGAAGGAATCGCCACGGCGCTTCGAACTGCTGCTGCGCATGATCGACGCCAATGGCGAAAGCGTGTCGCCCGACAAGTTCATCCTGTCGGCCGAGCGTCACGGCATCGCTTCCGACATCGACCGCTGGGTCATCCAGTACGCGCTGGAAATCCTGTCGTCGGCCGCACCGGCGCTGCAGGGACTCGGCGCGCATTTTGCGATCAATCTTTCCAGCCAGTCGGTCGGCGACGAGAACTTCCCGGATTTCCTCGAAGCCAAGTTGCGCGAGTACGAACTGCCGCCCGGCCTGCTGTCGTTCGAGATCACCGAAACCGCCGCGGTCGCCAACATCGTGCGCGCCGAAACCTTGATCCGTCGCGTACAGAGTCTGGGTCATGGCATTGCGCTGGACGATTTCGGACGTGGCCTGTCGTCGCTCACCTATCTCAAGTCGCTGTCGGTGTCCGATCTGAAGATCGACGGCGCGCTGATCCGCGATCTCGCCACCGGTTCGCGCTCGCAGGCCACCGTTACCGCGATCGTGCAGCTCGCGCAGTCCATGAATCTCAAGACGACCGCCGAGAGCATCGAAAGCGAAGCGATCCTGGCCGCCGTCGGGCGCCTCGGCGTCGACTACGCCCAGGGCTTCGCCATCGGCCGGCCCCGCGCACTGGAGTCCGTGCTGCAGGAAATCCTGCGCGGCGCGCCCGGCGTGACGCGCGTCTCCGGATCGCCGCTCATGGCGCGACTGGCGGGCTGACTTCTTGTGGGGCCGGCTTTAGCCGGCTTCGACAGTCCAGCGGAGGCCGGCTGAAGCCGGCCCCACAGATTCAGGGAATGTCTGCGCCGTGTAGTAGCCGAAAGCTGCGAGCGCCGACTGTAGTATTGATCGCGGGTTTCGATCCATAAGCGCAGTGACTGTGAACCGACTTTCCCGACCCTTTCGCGTGTTGTTGCTGGTGATGCTCGGCGTCGTGCTGGGCGCCGGTCTGTCCGTCGGCCCCAGCGTCAAAGCCGAACGGCGCATCGCTCCCGAAGTACCTGTCGCAGCCGCCGACCAACCCATGCGCTGGCAGGACGCGCGACTGCTGGCCGAAGTGCTCGAACTCGTCCGCAAAGACTACGTCGACGATGTCTCCGATGAAGAACTCATCGAAGCCGCCCTCCGCGGGCTCGTCGGCGATCTCGATCCGCATTCCTCCTTTCTCAACGCCGAAGAGCTGCACGAAATCCGCATCAGCACCGCGGGTGAGTACTCCGGCGTCGGCATCGAAGTCGCACTGGAGAACGGCGCTGTGAATGTCGTCTCGCCGATCGAAGGCGGACCGGCGGCACTGGCGGGCGTACTCGCCGGCGACACCATCGTCGCGGTGGATGAAGTGCCGGTCAGCGTCGAGAATCTCGACGACACCATCGACCGCATGCGCGGCAAGCCGGGCTCGACGGTCAAGCTCACCGTCGCCCGCCGCGAAACGCCGCAGCCGCTGGAATTCAAGCTCGCGCGCGCCAACGTGCAGGTGCACAGCGTCAAGCAGAAGCTGCTCGAACCGGGCATCGGCTATGTGAAGATCTCGCATTTCAGCGAGACCACGACGCCGGATCTGGAAAAGGCCATCGTGCAGCTCAAGAAACAGAACGGCAGCGAGCTGCGCGGACTGGTGCTGGACCTGCGCGACAATCCCGGCGGCCTGCTCGAAGCGGCGATCGGCGTGTCCGATGTGTTCCTCGACGCAGGTGTGATCGTCACGGCGAATGGTCGGGCCGCCGATGCAAAGTTCGAAATGGATGCGCAGCCCGGCGACGACATGAACGGCGCACCGGTCGTGGTGCTGGTCAACGGCGGCTCCGCCTCCGCGTCGGAGATCGTGGCCGGCGCGCTGAAGGATCATGGTCGCGCGACCATCATGGGCCAGCAGACCTACGGCAAGGGCTCGGTGCAGACGGTCATGCCGCTGTCCGATGGTCATGCCGTCAAGCTCACCACCTCGCGCTACTACACGCCGTCAGGCGTATCGATCCACAAGGTCGGCATCACGCCGGATGTGGTCGTCGATGCAAAGCAGGCGCCGCAGACGGCCGATGCCGACTACGAAATCGGACTGGCCATCGACATGCTCAGGGATGACGCGAATCGCGATCCGGCCCGGCCGATCCGACAAAGCAGCCTGAAGTAATCCCGCGCATGCGTGCAGCCGCGCCGGCAGGGAACGCCACCCAGGGCTTTGCCACGAAGGCACTGCTCGCGCTGGAGCTGCTCGCACTTGCCATCGGTGTCCTGCAGTTCGCATTTGCACCCGCCACGGTCGAAAACCCGCTGCTGGCGGGCGCTGCCCTGGTCCTGCTCGGCGCCAGCATCCTGCTGGTGCGGATGATCCCCGCGCTGCAGCGGCCCGTGGCACGACAGCACTGGATCGCCATCGTCGCTTCGATTCTCTACGTCACATTGATTGCCATCGCCACTGGCGCTGCGCACAGCGCGCTGGTGACGCTCTATCTCATTCCGCTTGCGGCAGTGGCGCTCGCCTTCGGGCGCTGGTGGCTCGTGGCGCTGGTCGCAGTCGTCATTGCGCTGCTGGGCCTGCTGCTCGGCGCCCTGACGCCACAGATCGACATCGAGAGTGCGCAGTTCGCGGTGCTGATGCTCAGCAAGCTCATCCCGGGACTGGCGATCGCGCTCATCCTCGGTGCGCTGATCGAGCAGATGCAGAGCGCGGTACAGCGCATTTCGGATCTTGCCGCCGGCGATCAGCTCACGGGACTGCTCAACCTGCGCGCATTCGAAGAAGTGCTGCAGCAGGAGCATCGCAAGGCCGAGCGTTTCGGACGTCCCTATACGCTGGCGATGGTCGACATCGACAATCTTGCCTACGTCAACGAGTCACTCGGTCACGAGGCCGGCAGCGAAGTCATCGTCTCGGTGGCAGCAGCCATCGCACGCTCCATCCGCACTTCCGATGTCGCGGCGCGCGTCGGCGGCGACGACTTCGTGGTGCTGCTGACGGAAGCCGATGAAGCGATGGGCGGCATCATCGCGCAGCGCATCCGCAACAACATCTACGCCAGCACCATCTCGGTGGCGAATCGCCTGATTCGCGCCAATGCCAGCGTCGGCACGGCCAGCTTTCCGCAGGATCACCTGTACCCGAAGGAATTGATGATCCTCGCGGACCAGCGCATGCAGCAGGATCGGGAGTTGCGCAAGCAGGCGGGATGAAGACCGGAAGAGACAAGAACCGGAAAAGACAATCGCCGCAAAAGGCGCAAAGGGCGCAAAAAGGAAAGCCGGATTCTCTGATCTTCGTTCTGACCTTCGCGCCTTTTGCGGCCATTTCCCTACTCTGATTTGCGCTCCCTACTGACCCGCTACCAGCGCACGGATCGCCTGCACCAGGATGCCGACCATCATGATCAGCGTCGGCAGTGCCGTCAGCGCGAATCCCAGTGAACGGCTCTTCGGATCGCGCACGTACGAGCGACAGTAGAGGGCGCGTCCAATGATGAAGACGACGCCCAGGCCCGCCGCCCAGATCGCGTTCGCGTAGTGCGCGAAGATCCACAGCGTGGGCAGGAACAGTACCAGCTGCTCGAGCGTGTTCATCTGCACACGGAAGTAACGCTCGAAGATTTCATTGCCGGAGACCGCCGGCGCGGCGATGCCGTGCCTGGCGCGGGCCCGGCCGACGAGGGCGCCGAAGAACAGGAATTCGAGCAGGGCGAGAACGGTAACGATGGCGACGTAATGCATGTGGGTACCTTGTAGTTATTTGTCCTGACGGCAAGCGTACCGCATTGGCGCCGTACCGCGGACGTTGCTATATCATCGCCGCGCCATCAGCGACTGCGCAGGGACCCATGAATACCGCGTCAGCACTCGCGTATCAGAGCGGCTTCGCCAATCACTTCGCCACCGAGGCGCGCGCGGGTGCGCTGCCGATCGGGCGCAATTCGCCGCAGCGTGCGCCGCTCGGATTGTATGCAGAGCAACTGTCGGGCACGGCGTTCACGGCGCCGCGACATTCGAACCGCCGCTCGTGGCTGTACCGCATGCGACCGGCCGCGATGCACGGCCGGTTTGTGCGCAGCGAGGATGGACTGATCACGAATCAGTTCGATGCCGCAGCCACCTCGCCGAATCAGTTGCGCTGGGATCCGCTGCCGATTCCCGAACGCGCCACGGACTTCGTGCAGGGACTGACGAGTGCTGCCGGCAACGGCTCGCCGGAAGCACAGAGCGGCTGCGGTATCTATTGGTATGTCGCCAACCAGTCGATGCGCGACCGGTTCTTCTACAGCGCCGATGGCGAACTGCTCATCGTGCCGCAGCTCGGTGCGCTGCGACTGGCGACCGAACTCGGACTCATCGATCTGGTGCCGCAGGAAGTCGCGGTGATTCCGCGCGGCGTGCGTTTTCGCGTCGAGCTGCTGGAGCCGCAGGCGCGCGGCTATGTCTGCGAAAATTTCGGCGCGCCGTTTCGGCTGCCCGATCTCGGACCGATCGGTTCCAACGGCCTCGCCAATCCGCGCGACTTCGAAACGCCCGTCGCCTGGTTCGAGGATCGCGAAGGCGACTTCGAACTCATCGGCAAGTTTCTTGGCCACCTGTGGTCGGCGCCGATTGATCATTCACCGCTCGACGTGGTCGCCTGGCATGGCAACAACGCGCCATACAAGTACGACCTGCGCCGCTTCAACACGATCGGCTCGATCAGCTACGACCATCCCGATCCGTCGATCTTCCTGGTGCTGCAGTCGCCCAGCGATACGCCCGGCGTCGATACGATCGACTTCGTGATCTTTCCGCCGCGCTGGCTCGCCATGGAAGACACGTTCCGTCCGCCCTGGTTTCATCGCAATGTCGCCAGCGAATTCATGGGCCTGATCCATGGCGTCTACGATGCGAAGGCCGGCGGCTTCGCGCCCGGTGGCGCTTCGTTGCACAACTGCATGAGCGGTCACGGCCCGGACGCAGCGACTTTCGAACGCGCCAGCGCCGCCGATACCTCCGTGCCGCAACGGATCAGCGACACCATGGCGTTCATGTTCGAGACGCGCAATGTCATTCGTCCGACGCCGCACGCTCTCGCGTTGCCGCAACTGCAAGCCGACTACGCCGAGTGCTGGGTGGGTCTGCGCAAGCACTTCAAGGCATGAAGACGAAGAGGGTTCACACGGAGTTCACGGAGATCACGGAGTCGGATAATGAATTTCCAGGAGGAAACGCGGGGATTGAGGAGGAAGCATGCTTTCCATCCCCGTGAGTTCTTCTTCTTTCTCTAACTCCGTGCTCTCCGTGACCTCCGTGTGAACCCTCTTCCCTCCGGATTGAATTCCGCCGGAAAGGCCGAATTCATGCTCTCATGTTTACCTACCCAGCCAACCGAGGCGTTCATCCGATGACTGGTTTCATTCTTCGCTGCGCCATCGTTGCGCTCGGCTTGTGGCTCGCCACCAAGGTGTTGCCGGGATTGCAGTTCGATACGGCGGGCACGCTGCTGGCGGCTGCATTGCTGCTCGGCATCGTGAACGCAGTGATCCGGCCGATCGCCGTCGTGCTGACCCTGCCGCTGACGCTCGTCACGCTCGGGCTATTTCTGCTCGTCATCAACGCCGGCATGCTGGGGTTGGTCGCAGCACTGCTCGGTGGCTTTGCCATCAGCAGTTTCTGGACCGCGATCGGGGCATCGCTGATCGTCAGCCTGACGTCGTGGGTGGCGTCAGGCCTGATCGGCAACACCGGCCGGATCGAAGTGATCTCGGGTAAACGATAAAGCGCCTACGAACCGGTCCTGGCCCCGCCCATACCAGCCGCCGACACCCGATAGAGAAGCCAGCCGACCACGGCCAGCACTACCAGGCCAACGAACTGGCCGAAGTGGAACTGCGCCGGCAGTGCCAGCACATCGGCGCGTTCGCTGACCACGATCGGAATTGCGATGGCGATGCCCATCAGCGCCTCGCCGGTGATCAGACCGGCGGAGAACAGCACGCCGGGACGATGCACCTTGTCGCGCAACGATTCTTCCTGGGTGCCGACGATACCGTGGCGCCGCTCGACGAGGTACGCCAGCAGGCCGCCGAGGAAGATCGGCACCATCAGTTCCAGCGGCAGATAGATGCCGATGGCCGCGGCGAGCACCGGCACGCGGAAGCTGGAGTTGCGCGATTTCAGCCAGCTGTCGAAGGCGATCACCAGCGCGCCGATCACGCCGCCGATGGCGATCATGTCCCACGGCAATTTGCCACCGAACAGGCCCTTGGCCACCGAGGCCATCAGCGTGGCCTGCGGCGCCTGCAATGAGCCGGGACGAGTCGGATCACCGATGCCGTAAGCCTGTGCCAGCAGGTTCAGCACCGGCGCCATGATCAGCGCGCAGGAGAACGCGCCGATGCCCAGCATCAGCTGCTGCTTCCACGGCGTG
>CAYWHG010000084.1:0-19497 GCA_964457865.1 uncultured Steroidobacter sp. | reverse complement strand
ATCTTCGCGGTCATCTACTTCGCCTTCTTCTTCCTCATGCCCTGGTACACGCGCGCTGATCAGACGCGGCCCGTGCCTGAACGAGTGACCTACGATGCTCATTAAGAAGCCAGTCATTACTCTCGCGCTGAGTCTCGTGCTGGGCGCCGCGTTGCCTGCCGGCGCCGCGGAACACGGCGGCCTGTTGCAGGTCGCGCACAACGACGTCGCCAATGTCGCCTCGCTGCAGCGTGGCGCACGCAACTTCGTGAACTACTGTCTCAGCTGCCACTCGGCCAAGTACGTGCGCTACAACCGGCTGGCTCAGGACCTGGGGTTGTCGGAAGACCAGGTCATGAAGAACCTGATGTTCACCGGCGAACGTCCGCACGAGACGATGCAGGTGTCGATGCGTCCGGACGATGCAGCTCACTGGTTCGGCAGGACACCGCCGGATCTGAGTCTGATCGCGCGTGCCCGCGGCAGCGACTGGCTCTATACGTTCCTCAAGTCGTTCTACCTCGATCCGAGCCGCCCGACCGGCGTGAACAACACGGTCCTGCCGGGTGCGTCCATGCCTCACGTTCTGTGGGAACTGCAGGGCTATCAGAAGGCCGTGTACAAGGGCGAGAGCGATGCCGAGCACAGCGCCGTGCACAAGGAGTTCGCGGGCTTCGAACTCGTGCAGAAGGGCAGCCTGACGCCGCAGGAATACGACCTGTTCGTGCGCGACACGGTGAACTTCCTCGACTACATCGGCGAACCGATGCAGCTCAAGCGTCAGAGCCTGGGGTTGAAAGTGCTGGGGTTCCTGGCCGTGTTCTTCCTGCTGGCGTACTTCCTGAAGAAGGAGTACTGGAAGGACGTGAAGTGATGCCTTCGCGTCCGGGTGACGCGAAGATCTATTTCCGATCCATTCTGCAGGGCCACCGCGCGTGATGACGCTCTTCTCAAAGGCCGATGACGTGTGGAGTCACCGCACGCGCATCGTGCTGGCCGAGAAGGGCATCCATGTGGAGGTCATCGATGTCGATGATGGCAATCTCCCGGAAGACCTGCTCGACCTGAATCCCTACCACAGCGTACCGACGCTGGTGGACCGCGATCTCGTGATCTACGACTCGCGCGTCATCATGGAATATCTGGACGAGCGTTTTCCGCATCCCCCCCTGATGCCGGTCGATCCGGTGGCTCGCGCGCAGTTCAGGCTCGCGCTGTACCGGATCGAGCGGGACTGGTATGGGCTCATCGAACAGATCAGGAATCCCGATCGCAAGGAAAGCCAGAAGGCCCGCAAGGTGCTGCGCGACAGCGTGCTGGCGAGCGCCGATGTATTCCAGGCCAAGCCTTATTTCCTGTCTGACGACTTTTCCATGGTCGATGCGACCATTGCGCCGGTCTTGTGGCGCCTGTCCGGATGGGAAATCGATCTGGGTTCGCAGGCACCCGCCATCACTCGTTACATGAACCTGGTTTTTTCCCGCCCGACCTTCCGGCACAGCCTGTCACGGGCCGAACAGGACATGCGGATCTAGGACGGGCCTTCGCACGATGTCAGATTCACCGCCATTGAAGTCGCGTCGCCCGTACCTGTTGCGTGCGATGCATGAATGGATTTCCGACAACCAGCAGACGCCGCACATCGTGGTCGACGCGAGCATCAGCGGCGTCGATGTGCCGAAGCAGTACGTTCAGGACGGCAAGATCATTCTCAACGTCAGCCTGAATGCGACCAGCGGCCTCAATCTCGGCAATGACGGGGTCATGTTCAGGGCACGTTTCGGCGCGACGACGCATGACGTCAGCGTGCCGATTGCAGCCGTGCTCGGCATCTATGCCCGCGAAACGGGGCAGGGAATGATTTTTTCCGAGGCCGACGCACCCGTACCGCCGCCGGCGCCGTCGCCGGACAGTCCCTCCGGCGGCGAAGTGAAACGGGCCAAGCCGACGCTCAAAGTCGTGAAGTGACGCGTGCCCCGTCAGGGGTTCAGCCGCGTTGCCTGCCACGCTCCGCCCGCGAATGAGAACTCGTCCTGCTGTTTGAGCGTGCGACGCCAGACAGCGCGATCGTGGACTCTGCCTGGGCCTTCGACCCACAGCTCCATCGATTCGATCCACAGCCGGTGGCCACCCCAGTACGGCGGGCGCGGCACGATTCCCTGTTCTGCGTCAGGCGCGACGCCCAATCGCTGCGCCGTTGCCGTGACCTGATCCGCCAGCGTCTGTCGCGAGGCCAGCGGCTGGCTCTGATCGCTGGCCCAGGCGCCGATGCGGCTCAGCAGCGCGCGGCTGGCGAAATACTCATCGCTCTCCGCCGCCGGCGAACGGATCACCGGACCTTCGATGCGCACCTGCCGATGCATGGCATCCCAATGGATGACTGCCGCGGCGCGCGGCTGAGCGGCCAGTTCGCGCCCCTTGCGCGACTGATAGTTGGTGAAGAACACGAGGTAGCCCGCAGCGTCATCGACGCGCTTGCAGAGCACGACGCGAGCCGATGGAGCGCCGTTGTCGCCGACCGTCGCCAGAACCATGGCGTCCGGATTGGGCTGCACAGATCGCGCCCGCGCTTCCTGAAACCACGTGGAGAAGAGCGGTAGCGGACTGGCGGGCAGGGGTTCGGGCAGGAACTCGTTTTCGGACATGAGAGCACGCGCCTGTTGAGAGGATTGCTGCGTTGACGGGAAGGGATTATGCCAGTCGTCACCGTCGCTGCGGGTCGACGCTTGCCCGAACCCGGTGCTCTCGGTAAAACAGCGGCGCAATTCTGCGTGCCGGTGACTCTCGCGATGACTCTCGACGAAATACGAACGCGCCTGAGTGCACTGGACGCGCAGCTGCTCGGCCTGGTGGCCGAGCGCCAGCGCCTCAGTCGCGAGGTTGCGGAAGCGAAGCGCGCGACCGGTCTCGGCACCCGGGACTTCCGCCGCGAACGCGAAGTTTTGATGCGCGCCCGCGAGACGGCGGCCTCGCTGCAACTGTCTCCCGACCTTGCCGAATCCGTGCTGCGCCTGCTCATCCGCGGATCGCTGACGACCCAGGAACGTCTGCGCGTGGCCGCTGCCGGTCGCGGCAGCGGACGCACGGCACTCGTCATCGGCGGTGCCGGCAAGATGGGGCGCTGGTTCGCGGAGTTTCTTGCCTCGCAGGGTTATCACGTGACCGTCGCCGACCCGGCGGGCAGCGTGGAAGGATTCACTGCGGTTGCGGACTGGCGCGAGACGGCGCTCGATCACGATCTCATCGTCGTCGCGACGCCGCTGCAGATCGCCAACACGGTCCTGCAGGACCTGGCGGCGCGCAAGCCGCGCGGCATCGTCTTCGACATCGGTTCCCTCAAATCGCCTCTGCGTGCCGGCATCAAGGCCATGCAGGAGGCAGGTTGCCGTGTCACCTCCGTGCATCCGATGTTCGGACCTGATACGGAACTGCTCTCGGGGCGTCACGTGATTTTCGTCGATGCCGGCAATGCCGAGGCGATCGACGAGGCGCGCAGCCTCTTTGCCTCCACCATGGTGGAGCATGTCGTGATGTCGCTCGACGAACACGATCGCCTGATCGCCTATGTTCTCGGTCTGTCGCATGCGCTCAACATCGCGTTCTTCACCGCGCTGGCGAACAGCGGCGAGGCCGCGCCGCGACTGGCGCAACTCTCAAGTACGACGTACGACGCGCAGGTCGATGTCGCCACGCGCGTGGCCGCCGAAAGCCCGGAGCTGTACTTCGAGATCCAGAACCTCAACGACTACGGGCGCGAATCGCTGGCCGCGCTGCGCGATGCGGTGGAGCGGCTGTGCTCGTCGGTCGCGAACAACGATGCCTCCGACTTCGCTGCCATGATGCAGCGGGGCCGCGAATACCTGGCCGGCCGCGTGCGCGAAGCATAGGCTGCTCGCATGTCTCTTCGCGACCTGGAAAACGAGACGCGGGAATTGCGGGCACGCATCGCCACGCTGGTCGAGGAAGCGTCCAACAACGAACGCCTGCTGAAGCGCAGTCAGGAGCGGGAGCTGGATCTGCTCAAGGCAGACAGCCTCTCGCAGCTGTTCGAGGCGCTCTGCAAGGGACTGCGCGCCTCCTATGGCCTTGAGCACGTGACCCTGGTGCTGTGCGATCCGCAGCATGAAATCCGACATCTGCTGATCGCCGATCACCTCGATACGCAGGACTTTCCGCAGGTGATCTTCGCCGACAGCCTCGTCGGCGTCGCACCGCAGTTCAGCGCCTTCCACAAGCCCTGGCTCGGCCCGTACATGGGCTGCGATCACCAGTTGCTGTTTCCCAAAGTCGAGGGACTGCGCAGCGTTGCGTTGATCCCATTGCGTCGCAACGATCGGCTCCACGGCAGTCTCAACTTCGGCAGCAACGACGAGAAGCGATTCTCGCGCCATCTGGCGACGGATTTTCTGGCCCACCTGGGCGTGATCGCGTCGTTCGCGATCGAGAACGCGGTGAACCGCGCCCGTCTCGTGCGCAGCGGATTGACCGATTTCCTCACGGGCTGGCACAACCGTCGCTATCTGCACGCACGACTCAAGGAAGAGCTGGCGCGTGCGCAACGCCAGGGCACGGGCCTCACGTGCCTGCTGATCGATCTGGATCGCTTCAAGCAGATCAACGATCAGCACGGACACCTGGCAGGCGACATGGCATTGCGCGAAGCGGCGCAGCGTGTCGATGCGCACATCCGCGACAGCGATGCCGCAGCCCGCTTCGGCGGCGACGAGTTCGTCGTGCTCGCGCCGGGGATCAGTCCGGAGCAGGCGGCGGCGCTGGCCGAACGCATCCGTACAGCCGTGGCGGAATCTCCGTTGGAGATCCAGGGCGGCGTCTCGTTGAACCTGACGGTGTCCATCGGCGTCGCGGGGATCGTGCTCGACCGCAAGGACCCGGACCTCAAGGCGACCGCCGAGCGCCTGCTCGCGGAAGCCGATGCTGCGCTCTACCGCGCCAAACAGAATGGACGAAATCGGGTCGAGCTGGCCTGAGGGCGATGGCCTGCGTATCGCGCACGCAATGCAAGAACGTGCCTGCGTTCAGCGGCAATCGTGCTACCATTTTAATGAGAGTGATTCGCATTTGAAGGGTACGCGCTTGTCCAACCATGCATTTTCCGCTCGCCTGCTGGCCCCTGTCGTCGCAGCGCTGGGACTGTTGTCCGCCTGTGCTCCTGCGCCGTCGGATCTCGTCGTCTATTCGGCGCGCAACGAAGAACACATCCAGGACATTTTCGCGCGCTATACGAAGGAGAGCGGACAGAAGATCCAGCTCATCACTGACGATGCTGGTCCGCTGATCCAGCGTCTCGCGGCCGAAGGAAAAAATTCTCCGGCCGATATGCTGATCACCGTGGATGCCGGCGTGCTGTGGCACGCGGCGCAGCTGGGTCTGTTGCGTGCCACCGAATCCGCCACGCTCGATGCCAACATTCCCGAGCATCTGCGCGATCCGCAGAAGCGCTGGTTCGGCCTTACCGTGCGCGCCCGCACGATCGTCTACAGCACGGACCGGGTGAAGCCGGAGGAACTCGAGAGCTACGAGGCGCTCACGGACGCGAAATGGAAGGGTCGCCTGTGCCTGCGTACGTCGAAGTCGGTCTACAACCAGTCGCTGGTGGCGATGCTGATCGCGCAGCACGGCGAAGAGAAAACCGAGCAGATCGTGCGCGGCTGGGTGGCCAATCTCGCCACCGCGGTCTTTGCCAACGACACGTTGCTGATGCAGGCGATCGTCGCGGGACAATGCGACGTCGGCATCATCAACACGTACTACTTCGGGCGCCTGCAGCGCGATGATCCGAACATTCCGCTCAAGCTCTTCTGGGCCGATCAGGGCAGTGCCGGCACGCATGTCAACATTTCCGGCGCCGGGGTCACGACCAATGCGCCGCGCGCGGCGCAGGCGCAGAAATTCCTCGAATGGCTGTCGCAGCCGGAAGCGCAGGCGATGTTCGCCGGCGTCGATCTCGAATATCCGGCATCGCCGGCCGCGAAGGCGGTCGAGCAGGTCGGTGCCTGGGGCGACTTCAAACCCAGTCCGCTCAATGTCGCGAATGCCGGTGAACTGCAACCTGCGGCGGTACGGCTGATGGATCGCGCCGGCTATCTCTGACCCTTCATGAGTGCCGTGCAGGCTGAGGTGATCGTCGCGCCGCGCGCCAACACGTGGCGCGGCTCAACGCTCGCCGTGTTGCTCTGCCTGCCGGCGCTGCTGCCGCTGGTCGTCATTGCCGCCGCGCTGATTTCGCCGGAGACAGGTGTCTGGGCGCATCTGGCGCGGTATGTCCTCCCCGAGGTGACCGTCAATACGCTCAAGCTCGTGATCGGTGTCGCGCTGATAGCCGGCACACTGGGAACGTCGCTGGCCTGGCTCACCGCGATGTGCGATTTCCCCGGCCGGCGCTGGCTGGAGTGGGCGTTGCTGCTGCCGCTGGCGATTCCGGCCTACGTGCTCGCGTTCGTTGCGATCGGATTTCTGGACTACGCCGGTCCCTTGCAGACGGCGCTGCGATCACTGACGGGCTCATCCGCGTGGGTACCGCCGATCCGTTCCGGCGGTGGCGTGGTGCTGGTGCTGTCGCTGGCGTTCTATCCCTACGTCTACCTGATGGCGCGCAATGCGTTTCTGACGCAGGGGCGACGTGTACTCGAAGTGGCGCAGACGTTCGGCTACAGCCGTAGCGCCGCGATCTGGCGCGTGGCGCTGCCCATGGCGAAGCCGTGGATCGCTGGCGGCATGGCGCTGATCTGCATGGAGACGCTGGCCGATTTCGGTGCCGTCTCGATCTTCAACTACAACACCTTCACGACCGCGATCTATCGCGCCTGGTTCGGCATGTTCTCCGTCCATGCCGCGCTTGAGCTTGCGGCGGTGCTGCTGGTGTTCATCCTCATCGCGCTGTTCTTCGATCGGCGCTCGCGCGCGGGCGTGCGTTACGCCAATTCCCGCGACCTGAGTCATCAGGTCCGCGCGCCGCTCGGCTCGCGCACGCGCTGGCTGGCCAGTCTCTATGCCGGCGGCATTTTCTCCATCGCCTTTGCGCTGCCGCTGTTGCAGTTGATCTGGTGGGCAGTGAAGCGGGCAGGGCGGGATCTCGATGCGCGTTACTGGATGTTCACGTTCCACAGCCTGGTGCTGGCATTTTCCGCGGCCGTGGTCATCGTCGCGGCGAGCCTGGTGCTGGCGTATCTGCTGCGCCGGCAGCCCTCGACTTTCAACAACGTCACAGTGCGTCTTGCCACTATCGGCTATGCGGTGCCGGGTACGGTGCTGGCGGTTGGAACGCTGTTCCCGCTCATCCTGCTGAACAACGCGCTGCAGGATCTGCTGCGCACTGTGTTCGGTGCATCGGCGCCGACGATCCTCCTGCAGAGCACGTTGCTGGGCGTGCTGCTGTCATACATGGCGCGCTTCCTGGCTGTCGGCTTTCATCCGATCGAAAGCGGCCTGCAGCGGGTCACCCGCAGTCTCGATGAGGCCGCGATCGGTCTCGGTGTCGGTGGCGCGAGATTGCTGCGGAACGTTCATGTGCCGCTGCTGCGCTCCAGCCTCGTCACGGCCGCGATCATGGTGTTCGTCGATGTCATGAAGGAGATGCCGATCACGCTGATCACGCGTCCGTTCGGCTGGGACACCCTTGCCGTGCGTGTGTTCAACATGACATCCATCGGCGAATGGGAACGTGCTGCCTTGCCAGCGGTCGTGATCGTCGCGGCAGGATTGATTCCTGCTGCCCTGCTGAGTCGTGGTAACGCCCATGTGGCTTGAGCTGCAGGAACTCGTGCGAATTTTCGGCGAGCGACGCGCCGTCGATGGCCTGTCGCTGCGCCTGCCGCAGGGCTCGATCGGCTGCCTGCTCGGTCCGAGCGGTTGCGGCAAGACGACGGCGCTGCGTTGTATCGCCGGCTTCGAGCCCGTCGATGGCGGCTCCATCCGGGCACATGGTCGGTTGCTGGCGCAGCCGGGATTCACGATGTCGCCGGTGGAGCGTCGCATTGGCATGGTCTTTCAGGACTATGCGTTGTTCCCGCATCTCACCGTCGCGCAGAACGTCGCGTTCGGACTGCACCGGATGTCGTCGGCGGTCCGGCAACGTCGCGTGCAGGACATGCTGGGCACGGTCGGCCTTGGCGACTACGCGCAGCAGTACCCGCACCAGTTGTCCGGCGGCCAGCAGCAGCGTGTCGCGCTGGCTCGCGCGCTCGCGCCGGAGCCGGAACTGGTACTGCTCGATGAGCCTTTTTCGAGTCTCGACGTCGAACTGCGGCAGCGCCTGAGCGCGGAAGTGCGCACGATCCTCAAGAGCCTCAACACGACCGCGCTGCTGGTGACGCATGATCAGCAGGAGGCGTTTGCGGTGGCAGATCTCGTCGGCGTCATGCGCGCCGGCCGGCTCGAACAATGGGACGCGCCCTACGATCTGTATCACCGACCGGCGAGCCGCTTCGTGGCCGAGTTCGTCGGCCAGGGTGTCTTTCTGGCGGGTGAAATCGTTGCCGACAACGCCGTACGGACGGAGATCGGCGTCATGCCTGCGAATGGCGGGACGCAGTGGACCAAGGGGGCGCCGGTCGACCTGCTGCTGCGCCCCGACGATGTGATCCATGACGACGCCAGCCCGTTCCGCGCCGAGGTCTGCCATCGCGCGTTCCGTGGCGCGGAGTTCCTCTACACACTGAAACTACCGAGCGGCGCCTGTCTGCTGTCGCTGGTGCCGAGCCATCACAATCATGCCGTCGGCGAGAAGATCGGCATCCGCATCGAGCCTGATCACGTGGTGGCGTTTGAGAGGACGTGATGGGGTGATGCGGTGATGCGGTGATGGAGTCAGAGCCGGGCTCGTCTTGCGTCATCACCGGATCACTTGATCACCTCATCACCTGCCTTTCCTCATCAACATCAAGAACAACGGCACTCCCGCGATCGCCGTCAGCGCACCGACGGGCAGCTGACGCGGCGCCACCAGCGTCCGTGCACACAGATCCGCCAGCATCACCAGCGTGCCGCCCAGCAGCGCAGAAGCCGGCATGACCCAGCGGTGGTCCGATCCCAGCATCAGCCGTACCAGATGCGGCGTGACCAGGCCGACGAATCCGATCGTGCCGGCGCTGCTGACGGTTGCTGCGGTCAGGATCGAAGCGGCGACGAAGATGGCGATGCGCAGTCCCTGCACCGGCGCACCCAGCGCACGCGCCTGCAGTTCGCCGCGCGCCAGTACGTTGAGCTGCCGTGAAAAGGGCAGTGCCGCGAGCAGGGTGATCACGAACAGGATGAGCAGCGGCCACGGGCGCGAACTCAGCGACAGATCGCCCATCAGCCAGAAAAGCATGCCGCGCAGTTCCGTGTCGTTGCCCATGGCGAGCAGTACGCTGACGATGGCGCTCGCGCCGGCGGCCATCACGATGCCAGTCAGGAGCAGACGCGTGGGCGTCCAGCCGCCCTCGCCACGAGCGAGCGAGAACACGATCAGCGTGGCCGCGAGCGCCCCGATCGTCGCGCAGACATCGACCGCGAGTCCCGCGAATCCGAGCAGCATCGCTGACAAGGCGGCCACCGCTGCGCCGCCGGACACGCCCATGATGAACGGATCGGCCAGCGGATTGCGCAGCAGCACCTGCATGAGTACGCCCGCCATCGCCAGCAGTCCGCCCGCTGCAAATGCAGTCAAGGTGCGCGGCAGTCGCAGGTCCATGATCACCGAGCGCGCCAGTGCGTCATTGCCCAGCAGGCCTTCCCAGAGACGAGCCGGACTCAGCATCACACTGCCGGTCAGCAACGACACGCTGAATGCGAGCAGTGCGGCAAGGGCGAGCAGGCCGTAGAGGGAGACGATTCTGCTGGACGCTGCTGACAAGGATGGCCTGCTGCGGTCGGTGACGGTGCGCAAGGGTACGGGCCCGATGCGAACGTATTCAAGGCAAGTCGGACGATGCTGTGGGTAGTTCGTCGCCGCCCCTTGTGGAACAATCGCCGCACACATGACCGATTTCATCGACGCCGAAGGTTTCCGTGCCAATGTCGGGATTGTCCTGTTCCGGGACGATCGACAGGTATTTCTCGGCGGCCGTCCCGGTGGCAAGGGCTGGCAGTTCCCTCAGGGAGGTGTGCTGCGCGACGAAAAACCCGAGGAAGCACTGTTTCGCGAACTCAAGGAAGAGATCGGGCTGGAGCAGTCGGATGTCGAACTCGTCGCAGCCACGCGTCACTGGCTGCGTTACCGGTTGCCGCGACAGTACGTGCGGCGCAATGCGCAGCCGCGCTGCATCGGGCAGAAGCAGCGCTGGTTCCTGCTGCGGCTGACGTCGTCCGAGGACCGGCTGCATTTCGATGCCACGAATACACCCGAGTTCGATCGCTGGCGCTGGGTGGATTACTGGACGCCGGTGCGCGAAGTGATCTATTTCAAGCGCGCCGTCTACGTCCGTGCGCTCGATGAACTCGCCAACAGTGCCTGGCCCAAGGATCCGCCGGCGTTGCCGGAATGGTCATCCGACGAAAAGAATCTGCGCAACCTGGTGCGCAGGCGCGACCAGGCGTCGCAGGACGAGCCGGACCCGCAGTAGTCGTCGCGGTCAGAACGGCTTCACGACGGCCAGCACGACGATCGCGATCAGCAGCACCGCCGGCACCTCGTTGAAGATGCGCAACCATCGCGAGGAATGACGATCGGTGCCGTTGCCCAGCGCGACCATGAGCCGCTGACACCAGATGTGATAGCCGATGAGCACGATCACCAGCGTCAGCTTGGCGTGAATCCAGCCGAGTTGCAGCATTGCAGGCGCAGCCACCAGCATCGAGACGCCGAAAATCGCTGCGAGTGTCGCGCCGATGGTCATGATCGCGAACAGGCGACGTTCCATGATCCTGAAGCGATCGATGCTGGTCTGATCGGCGGCCTCGGCGTGATAGATGAACAGGCGCGGCAGATAGAAAAGACCCGCGAACCAGGTCACGACGAAAACGATGTGGAATGCCTTGAGCCAGAGCATGAACGAGCTTCCTGTGACGATGGGTTCGCGGTTCGAGTCGGCGAGTGTGTTTTAATGCCGGCAGGGTACCGTGACTGGCTGCGCGATGCATGAGGTCCTGATGCGGGGGATTGAGGTGAATGGCTGATTCCAGCGGTCCGCGCACCGGGCAGTTCATCATCCGCACGCGGCCGCAATGGCAACGTCGGTTGCTGCTCGTGGGTGGATCGCTCGCTGCGGTGCTGCTGTTGTACATCGCGTACGAAACCGGTCGCTTCCAGGGCGGCTACAGCAAATTCGCCGAAATCCAGCGGCGTCGCGAACTCGTGTCGCAGGTGGAAACGCTGAGCGACACCAACGAGAAGCTGAAAACCGAGCTGGCTGCGCTGGAACTGGCGCGCAACGTCGAGAGGCAGGCGTATGGCGAAGTGGAAAAGAATCTCGCCGACCTGCAGTCCCAGGTACTGAAGCACCGCGAAGAGCTGACGTTCTACCGCGGGATCGTGGCTCCCGAAGACGGGATCGGCAGCCTGCGCGTCCAGGGATTCCAGATCAGTCCGGGCGGCGCCGACCATCACTATCACCTGCAACTCGTCCTCGTGCAGTCCATGCGGCAGGATGCTGCGGCCGCCGGTGCCGTGACCATCGCCGTCGAGGGCGTGCGCAACAACGCGCCGGTGCAGCTGCCGCTGTCGCAAATTGGCGGCGATACCCGCGCCGACGGGGCCGTGGACTTCAAGTTCCGGTACTTCCAGGAGATCGAGCAGGACATCGTCCTGCCTCCAGACTTTGAACCACGTGCAGTCACGGTGGAGGTCCGATCGGGCAGACTCGCCCCGGTCAGGGAGTCGTATCCGTGGCAGGTGCAGCCGGAAAGCTAGGGAAGGGCTGATACCCGGGCTGCACGCCCCGCCCAGGATACGGCCCGCCTGTGGGTCGGCAGTCATCCGTCAGGGATTCACACGCATGTTCAAGAGCAAATCCAAGCCGCAGCGCATCGACACGCTCATCGGCGCCGGTACGCGCGTTATCGGCGACGTTCAGTTCTCGGGCGGCTTTCATCTCGATGGTCACATCAAGGGCAATGTCGACGCCAGGCCCGATTCCGGCGCGACGCTCAGCGTCAGCGACAGCGGCGTGGTCGAGGGCGCGGTCGCGGTGCCGAATGTCATCCTGAACGGCACGGTCAATGGCGACATCCTGGCGCACGAGCGGGTCGAACTCGGCGCGACGGCGAAAGTCACCGGCAATGTCTATTACCACCTGATCGAAATGGAGATGGGTGCCGAAATCAACGGCAAGCTCGTCCATGAACCCCGCAAGGCCGAATCGGGGAAGACCTCACCGGCCAAAACTGAGCCTTCCGTGGAAGCGGTGGCTGACAGCGCGTCATGACACGGTTGCCGTGCCCGTTTTGACGGGGGCGAAGAGCGCTGATTAGACTTGATTCCCGAGCCGTCTGCCCTCATAAGCGTGCCATGTCCACCGAAATCGTCACTGCCGACCCGTCTGCCGCGCTGCTGTTCACCGACGCGGCCGCAGCCAAGGTCGGTGAACTGATTCGCGAAGAGTCGAATCCGAACCTGAAACTGCGTGTGTTCGTGCAGGGCGGCGGTTGTTCCGGCTTCCAGTACGGTTTCACCTTCGACGAGAACATCGAAGACGGCGACACGCAGGTCGAGAATCAGGGCGTGACGCTGCTCGTCGATCCGATGAGCATCCAGTACCTCGCCGGCGCGGAGATCGACTACCGCGAGGACATCGAAGGCGCGCAGTTCGTCATCCGCAATCCCAATGCGGCGACGACCTGTGGCTGCGGTTCTTCGTTCTCCGCCTGACCTTTCTCCGAAGCTCCAACACTTGCGGCTAGCCAGACGATGGCTGCGGCAGGTATTTTCGTGCTCTGGCTAGCCGCTGATCGCTAGCAGCTAGCGCGGAGCTTCCTACATGGCCCGATCCAAAGTCCCGGACGTCATCGCTGCCGTCGATCTGGGCTCCAACAGTTTTCACATGGTCGTTGCCCGGTATTCTCACGGGCAGCTCATCATCCTCGACCGTCTGCGCGAAATGGTGCGACTGGCTGCCGGTCTCGACGAGACCGGGCGGCTCGATCGCACGGCCGTCGACATGGCGCTGTCGTGCCTCGAACGTTTCGGCCAGCGCCTGCGCGACATGAAGGCCGAGAGCGTGCGTGTCGTCGGCACGAACACGTTGCGGCGCGCGAAGCGCCGCGGCGCGTTCCTGGACCGCGCCCGTGCGGCGCTCGGCCATCCCATCGAAATCATTTCGGGTATCGAAGAGGCACGCCTGATCTATCTCGGGGTCGCGCACACCATGCCGAGCGAGCCCGGACGTCGTCTGGTGGTCGACATTGGCGGCGGCAGTACGGAAATCATTATCGGCGAGGGCGTACACGCACGGAAGCTCGAAAGTCTCTACATGGGCTGTGTCAGTACCAGCGCGCGCTTCTTCGCCGATGGCGAAATCACCGAGAAGCGCGTGAAGCGGGCGCGACTCGCGGCACGGCTCGAACTCGAGCCGGTGCGGGCGAATTTCCGCGACTATGGCTGGGATCAGGCTGTTGGAGCGTCCGGTACGATCCGGTCGGTGAGCGATGTGCTGCGATCGCGCGGCGTTGGCGATGGCGTCATCACGCCGGCGGCCGTCGAAATGCTGATCGAGCAGGCAATTCGCGCCGGCAGTGTGGAGCGCATGCGGCTGGCAGGGTTGTCCCCGGAGCGCATTCCCGTATTCGCCGGCGGACTCGCCATCCTGGCCGAAGTTCTCGACATTCTCGGCATCAAGCACCTGCGCACGGCAGACGGCGCACTGCGCGAGGGGTTGCTGTACGACATGATCGGCCGTCTCACGGATGAGGATGCGCGCAGCCGCAGTGTGCGGGCGATGCAGGGCCGCTATCACGTCGATATCGCACAGGCGGAGCGCGTTGAGGCTACGGTCAGGGACTTCCTCAGTCAGACCGCGGATGCATGGGGTCTCGACGATCCGTTCGCCGAACTGGTCATGTCATGGGCGGCGAAGCTGCATGAGATCGGTCTCGACGTGTCGCACTCTCACTATCACAAGCACGGCGCCTATCTGCTCGAACACGCCGACATGCCGGGATTTCCGCAGGAAGAACAGAAAATCCTGGCCTGCATCGTCGGCGGCCATCGTCGCAAGATGCATCTGGACGAGCTCGATGAACTCAGTCCGCCGTGGCATGTGAAGGTGGAATTACTGACCGTGCTCCTGCGACTGGCCGTCCTGCTGCATCGGGGGCGCAGTGCCGTGGCTCTGCCGAAAATCACGTTGCAGGCCAAGGGTCGCTCGCTCGACATGACCTTTCCGCGCGGCTGGATCGACGATCGTCCGCTCACGATGGCGGACCTCGAAAACGAGAGCGAATACCTGAAATCGACTGGTTTCAAGCTGAAAGTGAGCTGAGCGGAGTCACTCCGCAGCGTTCGCATAGCGCCGCAGCAGCGTCGTCTGCGCGTCGAGTTGCGGGTGATCGCCGGCGACGCATCGTTCGTATTCGCCATCTTCCCGCAGTTGCCACGCCAGCACGTTGTCGGCGAGATAGGTTTCGAGGTCGGCAAGAATCTGGTCGCGGTGCCGGTGATTCACCGGGAAACCGACTTCGATGCGTCGGAAGAAGTTGCGTTCCATCCAGTCCGCGCTCGCACAGAACAGCTCGGGATCGCCGTCGTTGAGGAAGTAGTAGACGCGCGAGTGCTCGAGGAATCTGCCGATCACCGAACGTACCGTGATGTTCTCTGAAACCCCTGGAATTCCAGGGCGCAGCGCGCAGATGCCGCGCACGATGAGATCGACTTTCACACCTGCCATCGAGGCCTGATAGAGCGTCTGGATGATCTGCGGTTCGAGAAGCGCGTTCATCTTGGCAACGATGCGGGCGGGTTTGCCTTCGCGCGCAAACTGGATCTCGCGACGGGTCTTTTCCAGCAGCGATTCGTGCAGCGTGAACGGCGACTGCAGGATCTTCTGCATCGTTGCCACTCGCGTCGGGCTGGTGAGCTGCAGGAATAGTTCGTGCAGATCTTCGCCGACCGCTGTGTCGCAGGTGAACAGGCCGTAGTCGGTGTAAACGCGTGCGGTATTCGGGTGATAGTTGCCGGTGCCGAGATGGCAGTAGCGCCGCAGTTTTCCGTTCTCCCGTCGCACCACCATGATGAGCTTGGCGTGCGTCTTGTATCCGACGACGCCGTACATGACGTGGGCGCCGGCTTCCTGCAGTCGGGTTGCCAGCGCGATGTTGGCGGCTTCGTCGAATCGCGCCATCAGTTCGATGATGACGGTGACTTCCTTGCCATTGCGCGCCGCATCGACCAGCGCATCCACGATCGGCGACTGCGGCCCGGTGCGATACAACGTCTGCTTGATGGCGAGTACCTGCGGATCGACGCTGGCCTGACGCAGCAGATCGATGACGGGCACGAAGGATTCGAACGGGTGATGCAGCAGCAGATCGCTGTCGCGCATCACCGAGAAAATGTCTTCCTTCGCGACGATTCGCCGCGGAATGCTCGGGGTGAACGGCGCATATTTGAGATCGGGTCGGTCGACCAGGTCGTAAATCGACATGAGCCGATTGAGATTGACCGGCCCGTTCACCTGGTAAAGATCGTCCTTGGTCAGTGCGAACTGGCGCAGCAGGAAAGTCGTGATGTCTTCCGGGCAATCCATCGACGTTTCCATCCGCACCGCCGCGCCGTAGCGGCGCTGCGCGAGTTCGCCTTCGATCGCGCGCAGCAGGTTGTCCACTTCTTCGTCATCGACGAACAGGTCGCTGTTGCGCGTAACGCGGAACTGCCAGGCGCCCTGTACCCTCATGCCGCTGAAGAGCTGCGCGATGAAAGTTGAAATCACCGCCGACAGGAATACGAAGTGGGTCGTCCCCGGCGCCTCATCCGTTTGCGGAAGCCGGATGATTCGCGGCAGCGCACGCGGTACCTGGACGACGGCGAGTTCGGCATCGCGACCAAAGGCGTCCTTGCCGGACAGCCGGACGATGAAATTCTGGCTCTTGTTCTGGATTCTCGGAAACGGTCGCGCAGGGTCGAGGCCAAGGGGTGTCAATACCGGTTCGACTTCCTTCGCGAAGTACTCCGCCAGCCAGGCGTGCTGCCGTGGCGTGAATGTCTTGCCATTGACGAACTGGATTCCCTGGGCCGCGAGTGCGGGAAAAACAAGCTGATTCAGGAGTTCGTACTGATCCTTCACCATCGCCATCGCGCGTTCATGAATGGCGGTCAGTTGCTCCGGCACGCTCATGCCGTCCGGGCCGCCGCCCAGCGAGCCGAGTTCGAGTTTCTGTTTCAGGCCGGCCACGCGAATCTCGAAGAACTCGTCGAGGTTCGAGCACGAAATACCCAGGAAACGGATGCGTTCGAGCAGCGGCAGCGCTTCGTCGTGAGACTGCGTCAGTACGCGCGAGTTGAAATCGAGAAAGGAAAGCTCCCGATTGATGTAGTACTCGGGCGCCTTGAGATTCACATCGAGCATGCAATGTCGCCGAAAAATGAAGGGCGACCCGAGAATACTACGGGTTTGCGGATGCCTGTGTTACAGGCATGTCGCACTCGGCAGACGTCGGAATTCAGGTCGTGGGGGCGGCGGTGACGGCCCCGGCGCGGGCGCGGTCCAGGTCGGCCATCAGAACGCCGGACTGCTGCTGGAATTCCGCCATGTACTGGTCCGGAATCGGCTTGGCATCGGGCAGCGGCACGGTTCGTGGATTCTTGTGCACGCCGTTGACCCGGTACTCGTAATGCAGATGCGGACCGGTAGCGGCGCCGCTGCTGCCGACATACCCGATGGTCTGTCCCTGGCTCACCCGCTGACCGTTGTGCATGCCTTTGACGAAACGGGACATGTGGCCGTACAGCGTCGAAATGCCGGCACCATGTTCGAGAATCACGACCCGGCCATAGCCGCCTTTCGTGCCCAGGAAGGCGATGCGGCCTTCGCCTGCCGCCTTGATGACCGTGCCGGTCGCCGCGGCATAGTCGACGCCCTTGTGTGCGCGGATCGTGTTCAGGATCGGATGACGCCGTGACGGGTTGAAATTCGAGCTGATTCGCGTGAAATCCAGCGGCGCACGCAGGAACTGGCGCTTCATGCTGCGACCGTCGGGACCGAAGTAGCCGGCCACTTTGCCGTCGGTCGACTGGAAATACACTGCGCGATGCAGTCTGCCCTGATTGATGAAATCGGCCGCCAGGATGTTACCGTCACCGATGTACTGGCCATCGCGATACTTCTGTTCGTAAACGAGGTCGAAGCTGTCGCCCGGCTGAATTTCCAGCGCGAAATCGATTTTCCAGCCGAAGATGTCGTTCGCCAGCCGCATGATGAGATCGGCGCTGACGCCTGCCGAGCGTGCGGCTACGAACAGCGAGGACTGGATCGTTCCATGCGCACGCATCGTCCGCACTTCGACAGGTGTTGAAATCACCTCGGCGGCGAATCCTTCTTCGCCGCGTTTGACGGAAAGGATTTCCGTCTCGCTGATGCGGCGAGTGAGCGAGTAGACGACACCATCATCGTGAGTGAGCTTGATGGTGTCGCCGGGACGCAGTCGGTCGAGGCTTTCACGTACGCCCGGGACACCGCGAATCGTCGCGAGATCGTTCAGGCTGAGTTTGAGCTGCCGGAAGATCCGGTCCAGGGTGTCGTTGCGCCGGACGACAAACTCCAGCGTGTCGCCGAGCGGTTCGATCGGAGGCAGTGCCAGAGCCTCTGGTTCCAGCGCCGGCAGTACGCTGGGCGCGAGCGTCGCGATCGCGGGCAGGGGAGCTTCGGCCGGTTTTCGAGCCACGAAATAGGCGATGAGTGCCCCGGTCAGCGGCAGCAGCAGGCCTGAAACAAACCAACGCGCGTGGGTCGCAGACAGGGGCTTCGCGGATCTTGTCTTGTAGTCGAATCCGATCCTCGAGTCTGGTTGCACCGGCAAGGCCCCTTGCGGAAATTCAGTGGGTTTTGATTTTCGACGAAAATAGAAGATCGGAACCTAGACCGTCAACCGCAAGCAAACGTTCCTTTCGCGAGCGATTTGCGTGCAATCCGGCGAACCCATAGAGTCCGGCGCGACATGAGTGGCCCGTCGTGAATCACAATGCTCTCACCTGAAGAACAATTTGCCGAGTTGCAGCGCGGCACTGCCGAAGTCCTCCTTGAGGCCGAGCTGCTGAAGAAACTACGGCGCGGCAAACCGCTGCGGATCAAGGCCGGTTTTGACCCGACGGCGCCGGATCTGCATCTGGGCCATACGGTCCTGATCAACAAAATGCGGCGATTTCAGGATTTTGGCCACGAAGTGATCTTTCTCATCGGCGATTTCACCGGACTGATCGGTGATCCGTCCGGTCGCAACGCGACGCGTCCGCCCCTGACGCCCGCGGATATCGAAGCAAACGCTGCAACCTACAAGCAGCAGATCTTCAAGATCCTCGATCCCGAGAAGACCCGCATCGACTTCAATTCGCGTTGGATGTCGGCAATGGGTACCGCCGGGCTGATCCAGCTCGCCGCAAAGCACACCGTTGCGCGCATGCTCGAGCGTGACGATTTCAGCAAGCGATACAAGAGCGGCCAGCCGATCGCGATCCACGAGTTTCTCTACCCACTGGTTCAAGGCTACGACTCGGTGGCGCTGCAGGCGGACGTCGAACTCGGCGGCACCGATCAGAAGTTCAATCTGCTGGTGGGCAGACAATTGCAGGAGGGCTATGGGCAGGAGCCGCAGGTGGTTCTCACCATGCCGCTGCTTGAAGGTCTGGATGGCGTCAACAAGATGTCCAAGTCGCTCGGTAACTACATCGGCGTGACCGAAGCGCCTGACGACATGTTCGGGAAACTGATGTCGATATCGGACGATCTCATGTGGCGCTACTTCGATCTGATGTCGTTCCGGCCGAATGCAGAGCTTGCGAAGCTGAAGCAGGAAGTCGCTGATGGTCGCAATCCTATGGAAGTGAAGTTCGAGCTGGCACAGGAAATCACTGCGCGCTTTCACGACGTCGCGGCGGCGAAGACGGCCTACGAACATTTCCGCGCGCGCAGTCAGAAAGGCGAAATTCCGGAGGATTTGCCGAAACGAACGGTGCGCATCGCGGCGGAATCGATTGGTGTCGCTGCATTGTTGAAGCAGTGTGGATTGGTCGAGAGCACATCTGCGGCGTTTCGCCTCATGGGGCAGGGCGGGGTTCGTCTCAATGGAGAAAAGATCGCCGATCCGAAACTTTCCGTGAAGGCAGGTTCGACGTACCTGTTTCAAGTTGGCAAGCGGGTGTTTGAAGAGATCACGCTTGTTCGCGAGGCATGAAAATCGCGCATCACTGTCGGTGATTCGCGCGATTGGTGTCCGTCGCTACGCTTCCGCGCGCGCTTGATTTTGCGAATTCATCGGAGAAATTCGCCTTCTGATCGCGGACCAGAAGAAGTCGAAAAAAGGGTGTTGACTCCCGGTTCGCCGTCAGTAAGATGCGCCGCCTCGCGAGACACGAGCGTCACAAAACGCACGTGC
>CAYWHG010000083.1:0-20093 GCA_964457865.1 uncultured Steroidobacter sp. | reverse complement strand
GTTCGACGCCGATGTCGACCTGGTTGCGCGGTTCGAGATTGCCCGTGGCGGTGACCGTCACGGTGAGCTCGCCCTTCGTGACTTCCTGCGTCACATAGCGCGTCTCGCCGGAACCGCCGCGAGCGAAGACGAACCAGGCGATGAGCGCCACGACGACCGCGGCCACGAGCCACTTGATCCAGCGCTTCCAGGGTTGCGGTGCGCCCGTGCCGTAGTCCAGCGTCTGCGCGACGTCGTTGGCGGTGTTGGTTGTCATGTCCATGAGTGTCAGGGTACTTCGTTGGAGGCGATCGCCGGCGGCGGAAAGACCGACCAGCCGCCGCCGAGGGCCTTGTAGAGCTGAATCAGGTTGGCCGTCATTTCGCCCTCGCTGACCGCGAGCGCATCTTCGGCGGAGATCAGTTGCCGATCGGCCGTCAGCACGGTCTGGAAATCTACGAGGCCGGAGTTGTACTGCGTCAATGCCAGTTCGCTGGCGAGCCGCGCACTGTCGGCCGAGTCGATGAGTGCGACGTGACGCCGTTGTTCGTTGACCCACTGCGTGAGCGAGTTCTCGACTTCCTCGTAGGCGAACAGCACGGTCGCCTCGTACGCGGCCAGTGCCCGATCGACCTGCGCATTGGTCACCTTGATGCCTTGGCGGATCGCACCGGCGCGGAAGATCGGCATGCTCAGCGACAGGCCATAGCGGCTCGATTGCGCGGCGCCGGAAAACAGATCGCCGGCGGATCCGGCCGTGACGCCGATCGAGCCGTTGAGCGAGAGGCGCGGATACAGCTCCGCAGTCGCCACGCCGACCTGCGCGGTCTGTGCCGCGAGCCGCCGTTCGGCCGCGCGAATATCCGGCCGACGACGCATCACATCGGCCGGCACACTCGATACGACTTCGGCCGGTGCGACGGGAATCGGCCGGCGTTCGCTCAGCAATTGCGCCAGCGAACCCGGCGTCTGGCCGGTGAGTACCGCCAGCCGGTTCTTGCCGGCTTCCAGTGCCGATTCGAGGGATGGCAGCGCCGCCAGCGTCGTCGAGTAACTGCTCTTCGCCTGCTCGACATCGAGCACGGTGGCGAGGCCCGCCTCGGCACGCCAGCCGGCGATGTCGACGACCTCACGTTGCGATTCCAGATTGCGCTCGGCATAGCTGAGGCGCGACTGCGACGTGCGAACGTCGACATAGGCCAGCGCAACTTCGCCGAGCAACGACACCAGCACATCGCGCAGCTCGGCGTCGGCGGCGGCGAGCTGGGCTGTTGAGGACTCAAAGGCGCGGCGCTGGCCGCCGAACAGGTCGATTTCCCAGCTCGCATCGACGCCGCCGGCCCAGCTCTCCTGGTTGCCGTTGAGGTCGGAATCGGAACGGCTGCCGCCCGCGGACGCACCGGCCCAGGGCCAGAACGATGCGCCGGTGATGGCGCGCCGCGCACGGGCTTCCACCACGCTGGCCTTCGCCTGCCTGAGCGTCAGGTTGTTCGCCAGCGCCTGGTCGATGAGCTGGTTCAGCGTCGGATCGTTCAGCACCGTCCACCAGCTCGCGAGCAACGGTGTTTCGGCGCTGTCCGGCTTCACGCCCGTCTGCGGCTGCGAATGCCAGGCATCGGGCACCGGTACGTCCGGCGCACGATAGTCCGGCCCGACCGCGCATGCCGTCAGCAGGCAGGCCAGCGACAGGCACCCTATATTTCTGCCGACTTTGGAGTTCAGAGAATCCACCAACGCTGTCCTTCCCGGGAGAGGCTCCGGTCGCGCGGCATCATGACCAAGTCATGTGCGGCCAGTTGCCAAGAAGTGTTACCGATCGTAAAGCGCAGGTGCCTGAAATCACATGAATTCCAGGTCATCCAGCACGACCGCTGCTTATAACGTCCAGTGCTGTGCAACGTCGGGACTGGCCTATGTGGCGGGCGAATCGTTCCCGCACAATCGCTGCCCCTGTTACCAGACCGTTACCGCAGAACTGTGACCGCTGCGGGCCGCCCAGGTTCGACCTCATGACAGCGACTGCAACGACCCGACTGACCCATCTGCAACGACTGGAAGCCGAGAGCATCCACATCCTCCGCGAGGTGGTCGCCGAGTGCGAACGGCCGGTGATGCTGTATTCCATCGGCAAGGACAGCGCGGTGATGCTGCACCTGGCGATGAAGGCGTTCTACCCGGCCAGGCCGCCGTTTCCCTTGTTGCACGTCGACACGACCTGGAAGTTCCGGGAAATGATCGCCTTTCGCGATTCGACGGTGCGCAAGCTCGGCCTGGATCTGCTGGTGCACATCAATCCCGAAGGCATCGCGCGCGGCATCGGGCCGTTCACGCATGGCTCGGCGGTGCACACGGACGTGATGAAGACGCAGGGCCTCAAGCAGGCGCTCGACAAGCATGGCTTCGATGCGGCCTTCGGCGGCGCGCGGCGCGACGAGGAGAAATCGCGCGCCAAGGAACGCGTGTTTTCGTTCCGCTCGGCGCAGCATCGCTGGGACCCGAAGCGCCAGCGCCCCGAACTCTGGCGCCAGTACAACGCACGCAAGAATCAGGGCGAGAGCCTGCGCGTGTTCCCGCTGTCGAACTGGACCGAACTCGACATCTGGCAGTACATCCATCTGGAGAACATTCCGATCGTGCCGCTGTATTTCTCGCAGCCGCGACCGGTGGTGAAGCGCGACGGCGCACTCATCATGGTCGACGACGAGCGCATGCCGCTCGCACCCGGCGAGAAACCCGAGATGAAATGGGTGCGCTTCCGCACGCTCGGCTGCTACCCGCTCACCGGCGCCGTCGAAAGCCGCGCCACCACCCTGCCCGAGATCATCCAGGAAATGCTGCTCACCACCAGCTCCGAACGCCAGGGCCGTGTCATCGACCACGACAGCGCGGCGTCGATGGAGAAGAAGAAGCAGGAAGGATATTTCTGAAGGGGGTCGTGATCAGGGGACAGGGGGCAGTCAGAAGCGCTCCCCTTCCTTCTGACTATCCCCCGTCCCCTAGTCACTACCCCCTCACCTCATGTCCCATAAATCCGATCTCATCGCCACCGACATCCAGGCCTATCTCAAGGCGCACGAGCACAAGAGCCTGTTGCGCTTCATCACCTGCGGCAGTGTCGACGACGGCAAGTCGACGCTCATCGGGCGGCTGCTGTACGAATCGAAAATGATTTTCGAGGATCAGCTCGCGGCGCTGGAAGCGGATTCGAAGAAGGTCGGCACGCAGGGCGGCGATCTCGACTTCGCGCTGCTGGTGGACGGACTGGCCGCGGAGCGCGAACAGGGCATCACCATCGATGTCGCGTACCGCTTCTTTTCCACCGATCGCCGCAAGTTCATCGTCGCCGACACGCCGGGACACGAGCAATACACCCGCAACATGGTGACGGGCGCCTCGACGGCCGACGTCGCGGTGATCCTGATCGATGCGCGCCGCGGCGTGCTGACGCAGACGCGGCGCCACAGTTACATCGTGTCGCTGCTCGGCATCCGTCACGTCGTCCTGGCCATCAACAAGATGGACCTGATGAACTACTCGCAGGACGTGTTCGACACCATCCTCGGCGAGTATCGCGACTTCGCGCAGCAGATCGGGCTGTCGGACATCACCGCGATTCCCATGTCGGCGTTGAAGGGCGACAACATCATCGACGCGAGCGGCCGCATGCCCTGGTATCGCGGGCCGACGCTGATGAACTTTCTTGAGAGCGTGGAGATCGAGGACGACCTGCAGCAGAAGCCCTTCCGGCTGCCGGTGCAGTGGGTGAATCGTCCCAACCAGGATTTCCGTGGTTTCGCCGGCACGATCTCCACCGGCATCGTGCGGCCCGGCGACACGCTGCGCGCCCTGCCATCGGGACGCACCAGCCGCGTCGCCCGCATCGTCACCCACGACGGCGATCTGGAGCAGGCGGTCGCGGGACAATCGGTCACGATCACATTGACGGACGAGATCGACGTCAGTCGCGGCGACGTACTGTCGGCCGCGGATGCGCCGGCGGGTGTGGCCGATCAGTTCCAGGCCACCATCATCTGGATGCACGAAGAACCGATGCTGCCGGGCCGGCCATACATCATCAAACTCGGCTCGCGCAGCGTCACCGGCAGCATCACGACGCCGAAGCACAAGGTGAACGTCAATACGCTGGAGCATCTCGCCGCCAAGCAGCTCGAGATGAACGAGATCGGCGTCTGCAATCTCAGTCTGGATCGCGCCGTCGCCTTCGATCCGTACGCCGAGAACCGCGAGATGGGCGGTTTCATCCTGATCGACAAGCTGACGAACGACACCGTCGGCGCGGGCCTGCTCAGTTTCGCGCTGCGTCGCGCCGAGAACATCCACTGGCAGGCGCTCGATGTGAACAAGACGGCGCGCGCCTCGATCAAGGGACAGCGCGCCTGCGTGCTCTGGTTCACGGGTCTGTCCGGCGCCGGCAAATCGACGGTGGCCAACCTGGTGGAGAAACGCCTGCATGCCGCTGGGCGGCACACCTACACGCTCGATGGCGACAACGTGCGCCATGGATTGAACAAGGATCTCGGTTTCACCGACGCCGACCGCGTCGAGAACATCCGCCGCGTCGCCGAAGTGTCGCGACTGATGGTCGATGCGGGCCTCATCGTGCTGGTCTCCTTCATTTCGCCGTTCCGGTCGGAGCGACGCCTGGCGCGCGAAATGCTGCCGTCGGGAGAGTTCTTCGAAGTGTTCGTCGATACGCCGATCGAGGAGGCCGAGCGGCGCGATCCGAAAGGCCTGTACAGGAAGGCACGCCGCGGTGAGCTCAGCAATTTCACCGGTATCGATTCGCCGTACGAGCCGCCGGAGCATCCGGAAATCCATCTGCGTACCGCCCTGTTCTCGCCCGAACAGGCGGCGGAAGAGATCCTCAACACACTGCGCGAGGCCGGTATGCTGTACCCGGCCGACAATCTCTCAGGTCTATGAACACATCCCCATCGACTCTGCTTGCCGAGGTTTCACGCATCGCGCGGCGCGCGGGCGAGGAAATCCTCGATGTCTACCGCCAGCCCTTCGACGTCGAGAACAAGAAGGACGATTCGCCGCTGACGCAGGCCGACCTGCGCGCGCATGCGGCGATCGTGAAGAGTATTGCAGCATTGACGCCCGACATACCGGTGCTGTCCGAAGAAGCCAGCGATATCGGCTTTGACGTGCGCAGTCGCTGGTCGCGTTACTGGCTGGTGGATCCGCTCGATGGCACCAAGGAGTTCATCTCGCGCAATGGCGAGTTCACGGTGAATATCGCGCTGATCGACAACCATGCGCCGACGCTCGGCGTCGTGCATGTGCCGGTCAAGGACACCACGTATCTCGGAGCGCAGGGCGAAGGCGCGTTCCGACAGTCAGGCAATGGCGTGCCGGCGCGCATCCACGTGCGGTCGCCGGCCGCGACACCGCTGCGCGTGGTCGGCAGTCGCTCGCACGCCGGCGCCGGATCGCTCGATGCCTATCTCGACAAGCTGGGCGCGCATTCGCTGCTGAGCGTCGGCAGTTCGCTCAAGTTCTGTTTCGTCGCCGAAGGCAGCGCGGACTTCTATCCGCGCTTCGGTCTCACGAGCGAATGGGACACGGCCGCGGCGCATGCCGTCGTCGATGCGGCCGGCGGAGCCGTGGTGGATCTGCAGGGGCAGCCGCTGCGCTACAACACCAAGGACAGTCTGTTGAATCCGCACTTCCTGGTGTTCGGCGATCGCGGCCGCGACTGGATCGGCGTGCTCAAGTCGCTGGGTGGGTCGCTGGGTTGATCGCTGGCGGATCAATTCCTGTCGGCGGCACGGACAGGTCGCGTTCGACAACGCGCACGAATATCTGCGCCCCGCGCGTCGATCCGTCGGCGGCGGGCAACAGGCTGGCAAACCGCACCGGATATTCGCCGGCCGTAGTCGGCTGCATGCAGATGTCGCGGCGAGTCCGCGCCAGGCGCAGGTTGTCACGATGGTCCTGCCGGACGCTGACCGACAGTGGCGCGCGCTTCACCAGCGATCCCTCCGTATCCGTCGCCCGGATCCTCAACGAGGAAAGACAGAACCGCTCGCCGGTACGCAGCGACGTCACGGCAGGGTCGATTTCGATCCGCGAGATCCTGACCTGTTTCAGCGAAAGATCGGCCAGTTCGCTGGCCATGAACAGATGCGTTCCGGCCTGGGCCGGCTGATCCCCCGCCGAGCTCGCCGCATCGCCGATCACAACCCAGACGATCTGGAAATCGGCGGTCTGTGCGTGCGACGGTCCGGCCGTCAGCAGTAAGGCGATCCCTGTCAGCCACAGGGCACGCAAACGGACGGTACGGCAGGCGGACAGCCTCATGGGACTTGTGGGCTCCTCGGTGATCACGGGGGATCACGCTACGGAAGCCCAATCCCGCCCGACCGCCACGGGTTCCAGCCCGGACGCGTGTAAAACAGCGACATTTCCCGGGGTTTCCGCAACCCGGCGCCTTGCAATGGCCGCGGAACTGCTGCTAGATTCCGGGCCATGCGCAACCATCAGCAATTTCCGGCTTCGCCCCTTCGTGGCGGCCTGCTGCTGCGTGCGCGCCTGCACCTGCGTCGCTAGACGCAAAACTCCTGTAATCGGCGCCCGCCTCACGGCGCTGCCAAAAAATTCGAGTTTACGTTCCGGTTGTCCCGCGGCCCGTCATCTATTGCCGCCACCGACAGCCCCGTCACAGGAATCGCAAGCATGTTGAAGGATCCTTCCGCCAAATATCGCTCGTTTGCCCCGATCGATATCAAGGACCGTACCTGGCCCAACCAAGTCATCACGACCGCGCCCCTGTGGTGCAGCGTCGATCTGCGCGACGGCAACCAGGCACTGATCGAGCCGATGGACGCCGCGCGCAAGCGCCGCATGTTCGATCTGCTGATCAAGACGGGATTCAAGGAAATCGAAGTCGGTTTCCCGGCCGCGTCGCAGACGGATTTCGATTTCGTACGCGAACTGATCGAGCGCAACCTTATTCCGGACGACGTCACCATCCAGGTACTGACGCAGTCGCGGGCCGAACTGATCGAGCGCACGTTTGAATCATTGCGCGGCGCCAAACGCGCCATCGTTCACCTCTATAACTCCACCTCCACGGTGCAGCGCCGCGTGGTCTTCGGACTGGACCGCCCCGGCATCGTCGCCATCGCCGAAGCGGGTGCCAAATGCGTGCTCGATCAGGCGCGCAAGCAGCCGGACACCGACTGGTATTTCGAATACAGCCCCGAGAGTTTCACCGGCACCGAACTCGATTTCGCGGTGGAAGTCTGCGACGCCGTCACGGCCATCTGGCAGCCGACGCCGGATCACAAGGTGATCCTGAACCTGCCGGCGACGGTCGAGATGGCGACGCCGAATATCTATGCCGATCAGATCGAATGGTTCGGCCGGCATATCGCCCGTCGCGATTCGATCGTGCTGTCCGTGCATCCCCACAACGATCGCGGTACGGCGGTTGCCGCCGCCGAGTTGGCGGTCATGGCCGGCGCGGATCGCGTCGAGGGCACGCTGTTCGGCAACGGCGAGCGCACGGGCAATGTCGATGTCGTGACGCTGGCCATGAACCTCTACACGCAGGGCGTCCACCCGCAACTCGATTTCTCCAACATCAACGAGGCGGCGCGCTGCGTCGAGCACTGCAATCAGCTGCCGATCCATCCGCGGCACCCGTATGTCGGCGATCTCGTGTTCACCGCCTTCTCCGGCTCGCACCAGGATGCGATCAAGAAGGGCTTTGCGGCACGCAGGGAGGCCGACATCTGGGAAGTGCCGTACCTGCCGATCGATCCGCGCGATCTCGGCCGCACGTATGAATCCGTCATTCGCGTCAACAGCCAGTCCGGCAAGGGCGGCATCGCGTACCTGATGGAACGCGACTACGGCGTGGCGATGCCGCGTCGTCTGCAGATCGAGTTCAGCCAGGTCGTGCAGTCGGTGACGGATGCGAGCGGCAAGGAACTGTCGTCCGAACAGATCTGGGATCTGTTCAAGCACGAATTCCTGGAACAGGCAGGGGTCTACAGCTACATGTCGCATCAGCTCGCGACCGCCAAGGATCATCCCGAGGTCCAGAAGCTGACGATGAAGCTGCGTTGCGACGGTCAGGGCGCGCTGCTGAACGGCGAAGGCAATGGACCCATCGATGCGCTGGTGAATGCGCTCGGCTTCCGCATCGACGTGCTGTCGTTCGAGGAGCATTCGATCGGCACCGGCAGCAATGCCCGCGCCATGTCATGCGTCGAGATCACGACACCGGCTCGCACGACACTGTTCGGTGTCGGCATTCACGAGAACATCGTGACGGCGTCGCTGCTCGCGGTACTGAGCGCCGTCAACCGCGCGTTGCGGCGCAACCTGCTGGATGATTCGATGCCGGTGGCTTCGGCCGGCGGTTGATAGCCAGGCAGGACACCTTCCGTCACCCCCGCGAAAGCGGGGGTCCATCCTGTTCGATCCGGATGGATTCCCGCTTTCGCGGGAATGACGGGAGGAGCTAGAAATCGAAACTCGCCGACAGGAACCAGTTGCGCGGTCGCGAGTAGATGACTTCCGCATACCCCGCAGACGTGCTGTACGACGAATTGCCGGCCACTCGATAGAGTTCGTCGGTCACGTTGTTGACGCCGCCGCGGAACTTCCAGGCATTCCACTGCAGCGTGACCAGCGCGTTCAACAGGGTCACATCGTCGAGCTGCGCGACTTCGACGGAGTTGGCCGCGTCGAAGTACTGCTCGGCCGTGTATGACACATTGAGTCGCGGTGTCAGCGTCGCCGAACCAAGCGGGAAGTCGTAGCCGATGCCGACGTTGGCCTGCCATTCCGGCGTGAACGGCAATCGATTGTCGGGTCCGACCGTCTGCGTCGTGCCCGGCACCACGGCGATTTCCTCGAACTTGTTGTCGAGATAGGCGACGCTGCCTTCGACGATCAGGTTGCCCGGCGCAAACGTGAACTCCACTTCGCCACCCTCGATCGAGGATTTACCCGCGTTGAACAGCAGCGGCACGATGCCGAGCCGGTACGTGAGCTGCATGTCGTCGTAGTCGGTCGAGAACAGCGCGACGTTGATGCGCATGTTGCCGCCGAACTCCGACTTGAAGCCGATCTCCCACGTCTCCGCGGTTTCCTCATTGAACGACACCGGCAGATTGTCCGGCGGCGCCAGGTTGTAGCGCTGGTTGAAGCCGCCGCTCTTGAAGCCCTGCGACCAGCTCAGATAGGTCATGACGGCATCGTTCCAGCGGTACTGCAGACTCGCCGAACCCGTGGTGGACTCGTACTTGTTTTCGAAGGGCTCGGGAATGATGTTGAGTCCGGGACCGGCGACGCCCGGCGTGTTCATGGTCGTCGGGATCACGACCGGCGCGGTGAGCGGCGTGGTCGTGAACGAAATGATGTCGATGCCCTTGGTTTCCTCCGTGTAGCGCGCACCGGCAGTCAGGCTCAGCGAACTTGTGAAGTCGTATGTCCACTGCGTGAACACGGCCCAGTTGTCGTTCTTGACCAGGGCACGCTGGTAGTCGAGCGAGCCCGGGATCGCACCGGAAGCCACCAGCGGCGGCGGCGCGGCGAACGGCACCTGCAGGAAGTCGTCGATGGATTCCTCGAAATAGAACAGGCCGACGACGCCCTTGAGCGGTCCGCTGTTCACCAGCGCCTGCAGTTCCTGACTCCACTGATCGCCGTCGCTGACGTAGTCGGTGTGCAGCACCAGCAGGCCGGTGTTGTCGGCGTCGCGGCTGCCGCTCCAGGAAAGTTCGCGGTAGGCGGTGATGGACTTGAGCGTCAGCGCCTCGGTCAGATCCCAGTTCATGACGGCGGACACACCCCAGTTTTCGAGACTGCTTTCGGCCGGCGCATTGCCGCCATTGGTGTACTCGCCGAGATTCCACGTTGCGTCGTTGGCACAGCGCGGGTCGACTACACCCTGGGGCACTGACGGCGGCAACGGTGGCGGAAACGTCGCACCAGGGCACCCGGATCCGACACTGATCGCCGCCGGGAATGCCTGGTTGCCATTGATGGTCTCGAACACGAAGGGCGAGCCGTTCTCGTCTTCCTTGGTGTAGTCGCCGCGCACGGTCAGCGTGAAGGCATCGGATGCCAGCCATTGCAGCGACGATTGCACCGTGAAGCTGTCCTCGTCGCCCAGATCCATGCCGTCGAAGATGCGCGTGACATAGCCATCGCGCTTTCGTGCACCGGCGGAGATGCGGGCCGCGAGCGAATCGCCCATCGGCAGATCCACCGCGGCGAATGCCTCGCGCAGATTGTCGTCGCCGAGACCGACGCGCACGGTGCCGCCGAAGTCCTGGCCCGGCAGTGTCGTCGTCAGCAGCACGGCACCGCCGATGGTATTGCGACCGAACAGCGTGCCCTGCGGGCCGCGCAGTACCTGCACGTTGGCGATGTCGCGGAAGTCCATGACGCCGCCGACCGAGCGGCCCATGTAGACCTCATCGATGTACAGACCGACGCCGGGATCGACGCCAGACGAGCCGTCGCTCTGGCCGATACCGCGGATATAGACCTGAGCCGCGGAGTTGTTGCCGGTGAGCGGGCCATAACTGGCAAATTGCAGATTCGGCGCGACCTGGTCGAGATCCTCGGTGCTGAGGATCTGCTGGCGTTCGAGCGCTGCGGCAGAGAATGCCGAGATCGCGATCGGCGTTTCCTGCAGCGATTCCGCGCGTCGACGCGCCGTGACGACGATTTCCTCGAGCGCGGCGCTCGCGGTCGGTTCGGCGGAAAACGCGGGTGTGATGCCGCAGGTCATCGCGGCAGTGCAAACCAGTACGTTCGGTACGAGTGCGGCGCGAAGCCGGCGATCCCGGACGGGACGAGACCGTTCCTTCATGACAAGCCCCCCTTTTAGTGATTCTGTTTTGTGCATTACCTTGCGGCAATGTCGAATCATTGTATGGGTACCTGACAATGTGTCAATAAAATTGAAGGCGATCGCGCCTTTCCCTGCAGTGCAGCATCCACTGCAGAACCACAGGCTCGATGACAAGACAACGGGAAGGAATCAGCTCGCGATGTAGCGTTCGAGATGATCGATGGTCTGCTGCTGTTCTTCGATGACGGCCTTGACCAGATCGCCGATGGAAATCATGCCGATGACCCTGCCCCGCTCGACGACCGGCAAATGCCGGATCCGTTGCTGGGTCATCAGCTCCATGCAGTTGTGCACGGCTTCATCCGGCGTGATGGTGGTGACCGGTGTCGTCATGATGTCGCGCACGGGCGTGTCGGCACTGGAGCGGTTGCGGAGAATGACTTTGCGGGCGTAGTCGCGTTCCGACAGGATCCCGAAGAGCTGGTCGCCGCGGATGACCGGCAGGGCGCCGATGCCGCGATCCGCCATCAGCCGGATGGCCTCCAGGACGGGCGCATCCGGATCAATGGACCAGACGTCCTTGCCCTTCAATGCGAGCAGATAAGTGATACGCAGCATGGTCGACCCTCCTGGCGTGAGGATTGGCCGAACCGGGCGCCGACTTCAATCTCGGCATCCCGCAGGTTGGCCGGTTCAGGCCAGCAATTGTGCCTGGATGCGCCGCTCCGCCTCCAGCCAGTCGTCGACCTCGTGGCCTGGCGCGAAATGGCGCTCCGCAGCAATGAAGTACGCGGCCGTGGCGATCATGCCCGTCATTTCGTCCGAAGAGGGATGCAGGGCGAGCACCTGGACTTCGATGCTTTGCTCGACCGGCGGCAGCGCCTTCTTGCGCGGGCGCGCGGGTTTCTTGGCGATCACGGGCTCGGCTGGCGTCTCCTTGGCCTTCGAACGCGTCGTCTTCGGTGTTGCCACGGAGACTGATTGGGTGGGAGGGGACACGTGCATGAGTTGCCTCCAGCAATCGGGATGGAACGATCACGACAAGCACGGACTGTGCCAGCGGTGCCTCCGCGATTTTATGCAGGCTGCATGACGGGAAAATGTCGGAAAGCGTCGACTTGCCAGCCCGTCACGTGGCGGTGACGAACGGACGGACGTGGCTGGCAGGAGTGCGCCGCGCCGTGGCGACGCACACGGGCGGTGCAGGTCGCGAGGCTGAATCAGAGGTGATGGCCGCCGGGGCCATGCACGTGGCCGTGCGCGATTTCTTCCTCGGTCGCTTCGCGCACCTCGGTGATCTCGACGGCGAAATTCAGATCCTGCCCCGCCAGTGCGTGGTTGCCGTCGACAGTGACCATGTCACCCACGACATTGGTCACGGTGACCATGCGCGGACCCGCATTCGACGGCACCTGGAACTGCATCCCGACGCTGACATTGGCGACACCGCGGAAGGAGCGGCGCGGGACCTGCTGCACAAGGGATTTGTCGTACACGCCGTACGCATCGGCAGCAGGCACTTTCACCGTGAGTTTGTCGCCTGCCTGCTTGCCGTCGAGTTCGCGCTCGAGGCCCGGAATGAGATTGCCGTTGCCGTGCAGGTAGGTGAGCGGATCGCCGCCGGCAGAAGAATCGAGCGTTTCGCCCTGGTCGTTCGTCAGCGTGTAGTGGATGGATACGACGGCATTCTGGGCAACTTGCATGATCGGATTCCGCAGCTGGGATGAGCGGCGGCATTATGGCGCTGTCCTGCGAACCCAGATACCCCGGATGCGCGGTCTCGATCTTCCCGCATTCCAGCTGCTCCTCGCGCTTGCGCTCCAGCGCCGCGACCTGCGCTTCGGTCAGCACCAGGCCTTGTTCGGCAGCCTGCTTTTCCAGCGCGGCCAACCGGCGCTTGAACGTCTGCAGCCCGTGCCGCAGCCACACCGAGCGTACGCCGCTCGGGCTGACCAGGATGGTCTGCTTGCGCAGTTCGTTCGACACTCGAACCTGGCCGGCAGCTGGATTATCGATCGCTAAAGCGAGGATGGCCTGCTCGACCGATTCCTCCATCCGATTCTTCAGATTCGCGCGGCGGCGATCCTTGTGCAGTAGGGCTTCCAGTCCGCCGCTCTCTTTGGCTTCCTTGACCCGGTAAAACGTGTCACGCGACACGCCCATTACCCGGCACGCCTGCGACACGTTGCGCAGCTCCTGTGCCAAGTTCAACAGTCCCATCTCGTGCTTGATGATGCTCTGATCCACAACGCTCGCGGGGTTACTCCCAATGTGTTCAGTGATTGCTTGGTAACAACCATCGAACCGGGTAACCCCGCCTTTTTCAAGTGCGGTGTCAGATCAAGTCGGAACTACTGCACATGATGGCCACTAATGTTGTGGACTGGAACAATCGCCACCCACTCGTGTGTCGCTATCGTCTACAATCGTCAGACTCTTGATAGCCCGTCCGCCAGCGACACGATCGAAGACGAAATCCATCGACCACCCTTCGTTGGCCGCCTCGGGTCGGATCAACGGCTGGCGATCGGCCACCGGTACCTTTTTGCGCCGCCGCCGCTTGATTTGCAGCTTCTCCAACGCGTACAGCCGATCGACCCGCTTGTGGTTCACGCAATGATCTTGCTAGCCCGAACTCATCCGATTACGCGGCCAAATCTGATTACCAGCCATTCACCGAGCACTGACTGTTGTAGGGCATGCTTGCCGTGCTGACAGACAAATTGCTGCATCCGTCAGCGTTGCAGGCCCTCATCTTTGCGGACGTATTGTAGTTGGCAAATGCATATTCAGACGTCTTCGTCGGCGGGAAGGTGGCCTTGTTAACGTAGACACCATTCGGTTCCGCTAAAAAACCCTGGTAATTGCCAGCGTTCCAAACGGACGACCAAGACACGAGATGCCAAGTAAAACCACTTCCACAACCAGCATACGCCGCCGAAACTGATACCGGCACGCCAGGAATGCCCGTGGTCGGAAACGTGGGAGGCAATGGGGAAGGGTTCGGGTTGTTCGGAGTAGTCGGGATTGTTCCACCCATCTCAATCCATACAGACTTGACTGAAGCGAGCAACGTTGGCTCACTCGCTTTAACGGCCGATTCAATCGCCTCATAGAGGTCTGTGCGAGACAATCCATCGGCATCCCAGTCTTCAAGGTTCTTTGCAACCTGCATGATGAACTGCATTGCGCGCTGGGGAGTCATTGCGTTCTTCTTCCACAGTCGATAGAAGAAGTTGCTGATCCCTTTAGACGCCTCGTGATAGTTCGCCGGATCAGCCGCAAGTGTAGCTTCCACATCCCCCAACTGTTTCGGACGCGTCATATCGCGGGTGATTCTGATGTCACCCATGTATCCGTCGCCCATTACCCATCGTTCACCCATGGTCAAACTGTCAAAGCCCGTCCCTCCCGGACCAGTACCCTCCTGGTAGTACTCGGCGAAAAAGCCAACCATGGAGTCAGCCAGCCCTTCACGAACTGCGTTTGCATATGGTTCGTTCTCACCGCCTCCTCCATACATGTGCTGGTAGTGATGGAACAGCTCATGGATTACTACGTCCGCATTCCTCCCAATGGTGGTACCGGGCTGAAAGATAACCGAACCATTCCAAGTGTCATACACACCAACGAAAGTTGCGCCGTTGGTGTTTAGGACAAGCTCGATTCGGTCGTCTTGGGGCTTATTTGTATTGCTTGGGTCATGACCGCCCAACTGCACACAGCAAAGCGGCGGGCTGGCGGCATTACCGACCTGCTCCCACGCTTTGGTTACTACCGCCGCGATGATAGACGTTTGCAAGCTCGGCAAGCAAAGGGTGAAGTTTCCGCCAACGCAATCGAATGTGCCCTGTGAATTCTGCGTCCACGTCGGAATTGCACCTGGATCTGCTCCTTGCTTAGGGGCTGTATTCTCATTTGCCGAATAGATGTCAACGTAGACTTCCGCGGGCCATTGCGAACTGTCGAAGGTAACCTCGCCTGTAATCGCATCGACCTTCACATGTAGCGATGGCGACGACTTCGAATTGGACACATGGAAGCGATACACCAGCGCCAGTGCGCTTCTCCCTAGTACCGCCTCGTAAGTCAGCTCCGCAACACTGTCGAATTCGATTTCACTGCCACGCCCATAGTTTTTCGCGTAGGCGGAAGCGGCCAGTGCCAGCGCTTTTGCTCTAGGCATTGGTCCTTGAGTTGGCGCTCTGGCAGGATCCAATATATTCAAGCGAACGTCACGAACCACGCCGCCAATATCCAGTTCCAATTCGTTTCGACCGGCCACCGGTATCTGACCAATATACTGACGCAACCGGACGACCGATCCGCGGCGACTTTCGACTTTCATTCCAGCGAGAGCTTCCGGATTGGCGAACACGTCAAGCTTCCGCAACACAGCCACCGCGTCGCCCTGAGTGAGCTTGCCAACAGGAAGCCGGCCCAGCGCTCCACCGGAAATGTGCAGCCTTTCTTTGGTTTCAGTAGTTCTTAAACGATCCGGCTGCAACTCGGCGGCGCGTAGCGCCTGAAGATGTCGCTGTTCCAGCAGCGCACTTGAACGCGACACGCCCCGCTTCCCGAGTGTTACCGCTTCGCTTGGCGAATCGATCTGATAGACGCCCTGCTCCTTCGGGCTAAATGGAACAATACGGAAAATTCGCCCATTGCCGGATATCGTTCCAACTATTTCACCGCTCCCAGCTACGGAGAACAATGCATACCCACTGTCCTTGTTGAGTACTGCCGCCGATACATGCCGATATCCGTACCGTGCATCTCGATAATCTGCCGTTACCCATAAAACGAACTCCTCGCCCTGCAAGCTGAGCTTGAGGTGAGCATACTGACGAGGCATTCCCACTCCGGTCGCGGGTACGCTGAAGTCGACTAGCCGATCCGTAGGGAGCTGCAATAGCATCGGGCTAATGCTCACGCTCTGGTTCGATTTGAACTTTGAGTTCGCCGAGATCTCTGCGGCCGCAGCTCGGGATGAAAATCCTAGCGCGACGTCACGACCAAGCGGCGTTAGCGATCTTGCGTCAACGGGATCCACCTTCATGGTCGCAGGGATTTTTCCCAGAGGTGGAATAGACAGTTCGGTATTACTTATCTGCGAGTTGGTGAGCAGCTCGGTTGCTAATGTGTCGCCAACTGGAACAGCAAGGGCTGTGGTAAGCCAAAGAAGGATACAAACCCCTCGGCGCGAGTTTCTCGCATTCATTCTTCACTCCTTGATTCTCGTTTTTCCCCTTCCCCGAAAATACGAATCTACCGAGGTTAGGCTACAATCGCCACCCCTAATCAGGCTATCGGGAACTGACGAGTCATGTCAACGAGTGGAGCATTAATGCTGGCCGCGCTGGGTGCGGCGGTAGTTGTAGACGCCGCACTTAATGTTGATGCATTGACACGCGCGGTATCAGATGAAAAGTCATTCCAGATTATTAACAACTACCAGGATCTACCTGATGATGCGAAGAGGGCGGTGAGAACAGCAAAGCTTGGCAAAGACCTCGCGAACCTCGGTGAGCCGTACGCCTATACTCAGGCGCACCAGCAAGACGCCACCTTGCTGCCAGGTCAGCACCTGTTCTCCGGCGTGTCCGCGCATGTCTTCATCGTTATTTGGAGAGAATCCGGCCCACTCCCCACCTACCAAATTGTCGCCTCATATCGCGGTGCCTCCGAGTTCTGTCGCTATGCGTATGTCGCATCTTCAGGACCGACGCTTTTAGCCGCGGTGCAGGAACAACTGGTTGCCGAAAATGCGCCGACGTGTAAACCCGAACACGTAAGGAACTAGTGGCCTGTAACAACTGGAAGCTTGGTGCAGGTTCAGTTGTTACAGTCCACTAGTTCTACTTTGTCAGGTTGAAGAGGCTTTCAATAGGCGCCTACGTTGAATTGGCAGAGGCCATCGCGGATCGACGCATCTGATGTCGGATCTGCATCTGGCGCATCACTTCCTCTTCGCTGCTGCGTCGGTCCGGCAACGTGGTGGCCAACAGGATTTGGATGTCGTAGCAGCTCAGCAGTGGATGGGCGTCGACATGCTCCAGTCGACTGTGCAGCATGAACTGCATCGCCATCATCACCAGCGCCATGTGACGGTGCCAGGACTGCCATTTCCTGGTTTGGTACTGCGCCATGCCGATGTGACTCTTGGCATCCTGGAAGGCACGCTCGATCCAGAACCGCTGGGCCTGCATCTGCGCCAGCTTCCTCACCTCGCTCGCCTCAGGTGCGTTGCTCAAGCTGTACTTCAGGGTGTCCGGAGAGTGGATCTCGCGTCGCACGATCAGGTGCCAGCACTGCGCGCTGGCGCTGTGCTTATCCCATAGCCACACGCGCCGATGCAGGATCTCGACCGTCAGATCGGCTTTGCTCGTGCTTCTCAACGTGTGGGGATGCCAGGCTGAGGCCGGTTGTTGCTTGGCCCATTGGCGCACCTCCAGCGGGCGCGTATCGCTGTGATATCGCACGCGCGGACGACCTCGCCCGGGCGTCGGGGCCGGCAGATACGGCGCCGGATCGCTCAAGTAAATGTGCTGATCGCTGCGCACGTCCGCCATGAAGACTTCCCTTTCCTGCTGCAGTGTCTGCAGCAGCGCCAGAGAGTGGCCGTACGCCCCGTCCATACCGATCCACTCGAAGTGAAGACCCGTGTGACGCGCATGGCGAACGATCTGCAGCGCCAATTCCAGTTTCGTGCGGTGAACTTGCTCGCAGCGTGGGATATCCGCCGCATCGCAACGCGCCGCATCGGCGGTCCATGCCTGCGGCAGATACAATCGCGCATCCACCAAACACACCCGATCTGCCTGGCCGATCGCACCAAAGACGCCGACCTGGCAGTTGTCTTGTTTTCCCAGCCGCCCGTTCCATTGACGCGCCACACCCACCGACTGGGTGCCTTTCTTCTGAAAGGCGCTCTCATCGATGTACAGCCCTGCGCCCACCGACGCGCCGATCAGCTCGTTGGCGTTGCGAGCCACTTGATCCATCACAGCCCGATAGTCCCAAGACGAGTGCGTCAGAAAGTTCTGCAGCACCTGAGCATCGCTGTCGGGAACGGCTTGCGCCATGCGCTGCATATTACGTTTGTCCGCTTGCATCAGTCCGCACAGGTAATGCTGCGCCGTCGGTGCGAGGTTGTGATTTCCAGAACGGAACAATGCCTCGAAAGGCCGAGAAAATCGCCGATACGCCGTGCTCAGCTGGCGCGGCAGCGAATCATTGTGAATCCCATTTTTGGTGGCGGCGTTGCAGCTTAATCATCATCCTATTTGCACCCGAGGGGGCGCTGATGGTGAACCGTGAACATATCAAACTCTGCAGGGATTCATGTACTTAAACGTGACGAAGTAGAACTAGTGTGGGCTTAAATATTCCAAAGACCCTGGGCGGTATCCCCGTCTAGAAATGATCCGAGGTTCGAGGTCCTCCGGCTGCTTTCTTACCCGGAACGCGGCTTAAAACTTCACGCAACGACTCATCGCCCTCTCGACTTGAATCACTTGCGGTTGCATCGCAGAAAAGTGAAAGCGACGTGCTACTTCGCTAAGTCACCGTCGTGCTCTTTTGCGGTATTTGGCAAAGGACATCGAATAGGTCTGTTGGGTTCGCAATGGACTGGAACTCGCTCATTGAGGAGCAATTCAGAGGAGCGCCTGGTTCGTAGTCACAAGATCGAATCGAAGCGCGCGGCACGCGATTTGTAGGCTGTTGATTTTCACCACGATGCGATAGGTATGACCCTTGCGGATCGAGATCTCGTCGATGCCGATCGCCAGCGGTCCGAGCGTCCCGGCGCGCTTGAGTTGCGCACGCATGTACTGCTTGTCCAGTTCCTTCACCGCGTCCCAGTCCAGGCGCAGTTCCTCGGCAATCTCCTTGATTGTCGCCGAGCGGCAGCGCCGGCCCACGTAATTAGGCAAAGCGTTGGGTATAGAACGGATTGTCGGCCAGCAACGCCAGCCGCTCGCGCCTCACCGCGCCACACTGACGGCATTGAACTCGACGAACTTCCAGATCGAGCAGAATGCGAAACGGTCCGCTGGACAAGTCTCGCACCTGCCGTCGCGTGCGGTCGTAGAAGCTGCGATGCATCGTCCCGCACGTCCCACAGTAGGTTTTTTTGCGCGCCGCGCGAGGGTAACGACTCGCATCTGCAGATCGCCGAAGCGACCGCGCACGATCGCGCCTGCGCGAAAACCGGGGAAGGTGAATGCCTGTGCCAAGTGGCGGCGCGGAGGTGTTTTTGACATCAGCAAATCATGACAGATTTATCCTTGCCCAAAACAAGCATCAAACTTTATAAAAATAGGCCTTCACGCTCGAATCAGTGCCTGTTTCTACCCACACTTAAACCGGAAGAGCCGATTTTATTAGTATCTGCTCGCGGGCCGTTGCCCCTGGCATGCGCTTGGAAGGACTATTTGTCTTTCTGACACCCGGAAAGACTATTTGTCGGAGACACGACTCTAATGTCGTTCTCTAGCCTGCCGTTCGGCGGTCGGCATATCTGTGAGATTGCGCGATTGGTCGGTATCCGTGCCCTGCACGGTATTCCCGCTTGCCACGTCGATAGGCTGCGTCGAGATCAGTGATGATGGCCGCCGGGACCGTGAACATGTCCGTGCGCGAGTTCTTCCTCCGTCGCGACACGCACGTCAGTGATTTCGACATCGAAGTTCAACGTCTGCCCGGCAAGTGCGTGATTGCCGTCGATCGTAACCATGTCCCCAGTTACATGCGTCACCGTCACCGAGCGGGCGCCTGTAGGCGACTGCACTTGGAATTGCATGCCTACCTGCACCTTTCCCACACCCTTGAACTGGCGTAGCGGCACCTGCCGGATCAGCGCTTTGTCATACTCACCGTACGCATCCGCGGGCGAGATTTTGACGGTCAGCTTGTCACCCGATGCTTTACCAGCAAGCGCGTTTTCCAGTCCCGGGATCAGGTTGCCGTTGCCATGCAGATACACGAGCGGTTCGGCGTCGGCTGAACTGTCGAGCGTTTCGCCCTTGTCATTGGTGAGCGTGTAGTGGATGGAAACAACGGCGTCCTGGGCGACTTGCATGAGAGCGATTCCGGAAGTGGTTAGTTTGTGAAGATCACAGTTGGACGACAATTTGTCAAAGTCTAGGCAAGGACTCTGATTTTCACGAAACGACTTTGTTCGCGGCGCAACGACACTAATTTCGACGCACAGCGCCGATCCCGCCGCTTGTCGCGCTACTCGACCGTCACCGACTTTGCGAGATTG
>CAYWHG010000082.1:0-20729 GCA_964457865.1 uncultured Steroidobacter sp. | reverse complement strand
TCCTCGCCTCTCCCTTGCGGGAGAGAGTGAGCCGGTGTTTTCAGCGAGTCCACCTTGAGCGCCCTCGCTCCGAGAGGCACTGGGGTGCGGTGGCCGCTTTCGACCCGAAGCGGACATGCAGTAATGCCGTTTTCCGACACGCAGCCTGATTGCCGCACGACACGCGTGTTCGCATTGGGGCCATCGGAATATACGAGCCAAATCTCAGCACCCATCAAAGCTCGTAGTCTTCATATCGAGCCGCTCCCCTTACCAAGCTATTAGCTCCCAGTGGTTTCTCTGTAGGTGATAGTGACTGGCTCTTCTAGAATGACTCCATGCTTTTCGAAGTCACGTCCGACGAAATTCTGCCTCTGAACGACGCCGATCTGCGGCAGTTGGTCGCCCGCCTCTCTGAACAGGAGGTGCGACAGCAAGGCCATTCCCCCGTGGCGGTTACGTGGGGCGGGCACCAGAACGCACCGGATGGCGGCATCGACGTGCGGGTGAGCTTGCCCGCCGGAACAGCGGTTTCTGGCTACGTACCGGCAGCCGCGACAGGCTTTCAGGTGAAGGCGCAGGACATGCCTCGCCAAGCCATCCTCGACGAGATGGCTCCGAATGGCGTTCTTCGCGAAAGCATTACCGAACTGGCTAACACGCAGGGCGCTTACATCATCGTCAGCTCTCAGGGCTCCGTCGCGGACACGGCATTGACCGAGCGCAAGAAGGCCATGCGGGATGCCCTCAACGGACATTCGCTCGCCGCAGGATTGACCGTCGAGTTCTACGACCGCACAAGAATTGCGACCTGGGTGAACCAGCATCCCGGCCTGATCCCTTGGGTGCGGGAGAAAATCGGCCGTCCGATCTCCGGATGGCGCCCCTTCGCGGACTGGTCGAGTTCGCCCGCGGCGCTCGATATGCCGTATTTTCTTGATGAGGGCGTCAGGCTGGTTGGCCCGTCCGAGCAAGGGCGCGATGGGCTCAAGGCCAGTGACGGCGCGAATGCTCTGCGACACATCCTTGGGAAACCCGGAGGGATCGTCCGGCTCGTGGGGCTCTCGGGCGTTGGCAAAACCCGCCTTGTTCAAGCTCTCTTCGATCCGCGCATCGGGACCGATCCTCTTTCCCAGGCCGAGGCTGTCTACACCGATATATCCGAAAGCCCGAATCCCGTGCCGCTTGAACTGGCATCGCGGCTTCTCCAACTTAAGCAACGCGCGATCCTGATCGTCGATAACTGCGGTCCCGATCTTCATCGAAGGCTTGCGGCCAGAATCACCGAATCGGACGGTCTGCTCAGCCTCATCACGGTCGAATACGACATCAATGACGATGAGCCGGAAAACACCAATGTCTTCAAGTTGGATGTCACATCCGTCGATCTCATGGAAAAAATTCTTGAGAACAGATTTCCGGATCTCGCGGCTCCCAGCCGCCGCATCGTCGCAGAGTTTTCCGGCGGCAATGCGCGCGTAGGGTTCGCGCTGGCCGCCACCGCGAAAGGCGGAGACTCGCTCGCGAACCTGCGGAACCGCGATCTCTTCGAGCGCCTGTTTCACCAATCGAAAGGCAGAGACAACAATCTGCTCGGCGCGGCGAAAGCCTGCGCCTTGCTGTATTCATTTGATGGCGAGACGAGGACAGGTTCAGAGTCAGAGTCAGAGTCAGAGTCAGAGTCAGAGTCAGAGTCAGAGCTGGCAATTCTCGGCGGCCTCGTGGGATTGAGCGCCGACGAATTGTTCGGACATGTGGCGGAACTGAGCCGAAGACAGCTCGTTCAGAAGCGCGGGAAATGGCGGGCAATCCTGCCGCACGCCATTGCAAACCGGCTCGCAAAGCTAGCCCTTGAGGATATTCCGTTCGAGAAGATTGAAGTCGCCATCATGAATAGTGGTTCGGAAAGGATGATCCGTTCTTTCTCGAAGAGGATGGGCTATCTCCATGACGACGAGCGGGCCAGAATGCTTGCGAAGAAATGGTTTTCCGATGATGGCTTTCTGAACCCGGTTGGCAACTACAACGATCTTGGAAAGGCGTGTTTCGCAAACATCGCGCCGATCGATCCGGAGGAGACGCTGTCGTTCATCGAGCGCGCCTCTGCGCGCTTTCCCTGGTTCTTTGGGGAGCAGAATATCACCAGGCCTGAAATCGTCAGCGTCTTGCGGTCAATCGCCTATGACCCGGCGTTGTTCAACCGGGCGATTGACCTCATCAAGAAATTCGCTGTCGACAACGTCGATGATCCTCGAGATCCGGCGAGCGGCGTTTTCAAATCCATGTTCGCCCTGTATCTCTCGGGGACACACGCTCCGGCAGCCCAGCGCACAAACGTCATACGGTCTCTTCTTTCCAGCCAGAACGAGGCTGAAATTTCTTTGGGGCTCGAATCACTTGGCCAAATGCTTGAGTGCGGATCATTCACCTCGCACTACTCCTTTGAGTTCGGAGCACGATCCCGCGATTATGGATCGATCCCTCGTACAGGCAAGGATATGGCCGAGTGGTTTGGGCAGGCTCTCAAGGTGGCGGAAGATGTCGGCTTACATGATGGGCCCTTGTCCGCGCAGGTTCGCACAACCGTTGCCGACCGGTTTAGCGAGCTTTTCTCCCGCGTCGGAATGATGCGTGAACTCATCGGGCTCGCAGAGAAGTATTCACAAAAATCGCCGTGGCTGGACGGCTGGATAGCCGTTCGCATCACGATCAGGCGGTACAAGGACAAGATGCCTCCCGCCGATCTTCAAGAGCTTGAAGATCTGTCCGCTCGGTTGCAGCCCAACGGTCTCGAAAGCATGGTGCGCGCATACGCCCTCTCAAAGGAATGGACATCGCTCGACATCGCGGAATCAGAAGAGAAGGACGAGGACGATATGATGGCCGCGCGCGAGCGGGTTCTTGATCTCTGTATCGATTTAGGAAGACAACTCGCACAGCACCCCGAAAAGCTCGATGCGCTGCTGCCGGAGATTTTCTCAGCGCTGCTGCCGGAGATTTTCTCAGTCGGCTCGGCGAAGACTTCAGCGTTGGGCCGGGGCATCGCGGGCACCTGTAATTCGCTCCGCGAGAGCTGGACTTATCTCGTGACGAGGTATCTTGCAGCACCGGAGAACGACCGCAACGCGAGTCTGTTGGGTGGATTTCTGGAAGAAACAAAGCAGCGGGACCCGGCAGAGTGCGAACTACTTCTGGACATCGTACTCGGCGACCCCAGGCTGCACACGCAATTCCTCAACCTGCAAGCTTGCGTCGGCATAACGCCTAAAAGTGTGGATCGGCTTCTTGCTGCGTTGGAATTGAAGACGATTCCCACGGGCTCTTTCCAGATTTTGGAGAGCGGAAAACTTCACGAAGGGATGAACGATGCGCAGCTTGCTGTGTTCCTGCGAAAGCTCTGTTCTCGCGACGATGGCCTTCCCGTCGCCATAGGAATTCTTGGGATGCGTTTCTTTGGTGCCAAAAGCGAGAAACGGCCGGTCAGCGACGCCGTGAAGGAGATGGGACGAGAACTCATCCCCAAAATCACCTTCCAATCGAAGGGGGCTCACCAAGAATTCATGCTGGCTCGCATTATTGAAGCTTCACTGAGCGGCTCGGACGACTATGAACTCGCCTGCAGCGTGTGCGCCCTGATTTCCGAAGGACTGGATACGTACAAGATCAGTCCTCGGGATGTTGATGACATCGTCAAGTCTCTGTCGAAAGCCTGCCCGCGCGCGGTGCTTGATGTGTTGGTCGAGAACGTCGAGTCAAGCAGACTGCAAACGGTGTTCAGCGAAATCAGAGAAACCAGACCTGATCCGCTGGGCGACCTTTCGGTGGATGCTCTGATCGCTTGGGCGCAGGAAAAGCCCCACGTGCGCTTCCCCGCACTCGCAAGAGTTCTTCGTTTCTCCGATGCGAGCGACGATTCAGCATCGCGGAGCTGGTCGCCCGCCGCGCAGAGAATCATCGACCTTGCGCCAGACCCGGCAAAGGTGCTCGGCTTTTTCATGGAGCGCTTCTGGCCCACAAGTTGGGGCGGCTCGCGTGCCGACATCATGGCGTCGCGAATCCCGCTTATTCAGTCGCTCGCTACGCATGAACGCCCGGAAGTTTCTCAATGGTCGAAAAGCGCCTTGCCGGACTTCGAAGCTATGATCGAGCGAGAGCGAAGATCCGAGGCAACTCGCGACAAGGAGAGGGATGAGCGGTTCGAGTAAGCCAGCTGCTTAAGAGGCGAGTTACAGAGCTCCAATGCCTAGAGGTTTTCAGAATCAGCCTTGTGCGTACTGCGTCTCCGGGTTGTCCACGGCAACGGGCGACCATGTCTTCGCCCGGAATTTCTTCTCGGAAGAGCAGCGTGGCAACCTGCCCAAGGTTCCGGCCTGCGTCCCCTGCAACAACGCAAAATCCACGCTGGAGCATTACCTAGCCAGCGTGCTGCCGTTCGGCGGCCTTCATGCGGATGCGCATGAAGCGTTGAACCGCGTCGGAGGCCGGCTCGCCCGAAACGTGCGCTTGCATCGCGAGCTGGCGGAAGGCGCGCAGGACGGAGCGATTCCGTTTCGCGGCGAAGCGCTCACGAACTTCATGGCGTTCGTGGTGCGCGGGCTTCTTTGCTATCACTGGAACGCCAGGTTTGGCGATGAACACGGCGTGCGCGTCATCCATCCAACGCTTGCGGCAGAAGAAGCGTTTGAACGTTACCTTCGTGGAAATCCAAGGCGACGCGTCGATGAGAATCTGGGCAATGGAACAGTCCGCTACGTTGGGCTGCAGATCGCCGACTACGATCAACTGAGTTTGTGGAAAATCCGGATGTACGGCGGAGTTCAATGTTCAAGCGGCGAAGCAGGTGCGACCGATAGCTCAACTTCTGTTATCGCATTGACGGCGACACAAGAATTTCTTGCTCGCCCCCGTGTTGCGGCAGTCTTTGGCTAGACGCGTCGTCCTGGTTAGCCCATTAAACTCTAGGTCGTATGCTCAAGGCTCAGTATGTCCGCTTCTGGCCGCAAGCGGTCATAGCTTTCATTTGCGACCGGCTTACGCACCCCCGCCTGCGGGGCCGTTCACCCGGCGACTCCTCGCGCCGGCAGCAGCCGCGGATTGCGCAGCAGCGCTGCTGAAATCAATGAGATCAGGATGCCCACCGGAAACATCTCGATGAACGTGATCGGAATCCGGAACAGCGGATTGCGATACATCGTCACGAACGACTGCGCTTCGGCGATGACATTCTGAAGCTCCGCTTCCGGCACGCCCTTGGCCCTGGCGGCATCGATCATCATTTTCGAATAGAAATCGGCGAAGTCGAAGTTGCCGTAAGCGAGGCAGATCTCCCAGCCGATGGCATAGATCGCACTGGCGACGGCGCTGATGCCGAGGCCCAGCAACAACGCCGTTCCGAACTTGATGACGCCGCCCAGGACGTGGTCGCGATAGTGCTTCACGCCGAGGAACACGGCGGTGAGCGCCACGATCATCGTGAGGTAGCCGACGAGCGCACTGTGCTCCGGTGTTTCGCCGGGCTGGACCGACAGCATGAACCAGAGCAATGGGATCGCGACGATCAGGCCGGCGGCGGTTCCGTAGATGAAGATCCGTCGAATCATGGCGGCACCTGTTGTTGGTTCTGCGGGTGGCCCATCAGAAAGCGGCCGGCACCCGCCGGCAATCGTATGAATGGGTGATTCGGGTCGAATCATCCGAAATTCCGCGGTCAACGGATCATGCCGAGTTCCCGCGCACGCAGGATCGCCTCGGTACGTCGCCGGACCTCGAGTTTGTCGAACAGCCTGGCAATGTGAGTCTTGACCGTATTGGGAGACAGTTTCAGCTGGTTCGCGATCTCCTTGTTTGACTGGCCCGCTGCCAGCAGCTCCAGCACTTCCAGCTCGCGGTCGCTGATGCCGAGCGTTTCCCTGGCGCGGACGTTCGGTTCGAATTCGCTGACAGTGCGTCGATGCGACAGGCGCACACCCACCCAGATGCCCAATGCCATGAAGGCGACGGCAAGAAGCACGAGCCACGCTTCCATCGGATGAGCGCGGATCAGCAGCTTGTACTGCAGCCATTGCAGGCCAAGCGACCCCGCGGCGAGGGCGGCGCCATAGATAAGGATCGTTCGGAGTGTCTGTCGGCTGCGAGTCTTCACGGCAACGCTAGTCTGCTGCCGATCTGCTCCGCAGGAAAGGCTGCGTCAGCCGCCGGCTGCCGGTTCCGCTTCGTCCGCTCCCGTCCACCCACCACCCAGGGCCTTGTACAGCGCGACGAGCTGCACGCCGAGCCGGGTGTTGCTTTCGCTGTGGGCGCGCTGCGCCTGCAGCAGCGTGCGGTGCGCATCGAGATCGATCAGGTAATTCACCAGACCGTGCTGGTAACGCACGTGGGCGATGTCGTAGGCGTCGCGGCTTGCGGCGACGACTTCAGCCAGTTCCTGGTTGCGACGCTGTTCGGCAGCATAGGCATTGAGGTTGTTCTCGATCTCGTGCCACGCGTTCAGCACCGTCCGCTGATAGGTCACCGCAGCTTCCTGCTGCTGCAGTTTGCGCAGTTCGACGACGGATCGCAGACGGCCGCCCTGAAAGATCGGCAGCGTCAGGCTTGGCCCGATGACCCATTGCCGCGCGCCCCAGTCGCCGAAGTCGGATGCATCGAGCGACTGCTGCGAAAAACTGCCGGTGAGCGAAAAGCGCGGATACAGGTCCGCGACGGCGACGCCGATCTCGGCCGTGGCGGCATGAAGCTGTGCTTCCGCCCGGCGAATGTCGGGACGACGGCGCGCGAGTTCTGAAGGAATGCCGCCGGATGCCACCTGCGGCAGCTCGTTCATCGGTGGAGCCGAGGCCAGTTCGGTCCGCAGCGCATCGGGACTCGCTCCGACCAGCAGCGCGAGCGCATTCTGCAGCGCCGCTTCCTGATGTTCGAGCGCCGGGATCTGTGCACGCACCGTCGACACCTGTGCCTTCTGCACACTCAGATCGAGTTCGCTGACCAGCCCGCCCTTGACGCGATAGCCGGTGATCTCCAGTTCATCGGTGCCCGACGCGACATCGTCGCGGGCGATGCGCAGTTGATCGCGCACGCCCGTCAGTTCCAGGTAGGTGCGCGCGACCTCGGCAACCAGCGTCAGCTCCGCGTCATGAAAGGCTTCCTGGCCCGCGGCGACATTGGCATCGGCGGATTCGACCGCGCGCCGCACGCGTCCCCACAGATCGATTTCCCAGGTGGCGTCGAAGCCGGCCTGGTAGACGTCGTACGGTTCGGCCAGCGCTTCGATGATCTGATCGCGGGCAGCGCCGGTCGGCACAAGGATGTCGATCATGCGGGTCGTGACGCCGAACTCGCTTTCGCGGCGCCGCTGATAGCCGGCGTTGGCGCTGACGCCGGGCCAGCGTGCACCCGTGGCGATGGCGCGCTGCATGCGGCTTTGCGCGACGCGCAGGCCGGCGATCTGCAGATCGAGATTGCCGGCACGCGCACGCTCGATCAGGGCATCGAGCGTCGGGTCGCCGAACTGTTTCCACCATTCGGGATCGACGGGTTGTGCATCGGCCGTTGCCTGCCATGCCTCGGGCAATTGCGCCTGCGGCGGTTCGAACGACGGACCGACCGAACAGGCTGTGACACACAGCGCCGAGGCAGCGAGCAGGATCTTGCGAATAGTCATGGGGACACCTGCATTACACCAGCCGGTGACGGAACAGCCACGAGGCGGTGGGGAGCGTCAGCAAGGAAATCAGGATCAGCGGCCACATGTTGTTGTAGACCAGCGAGAACCCCGCGCCTTCGAGATAGACGCGTTGCACCATCTCGATGGCGTAACGCAGCGGATTGGCAAGCGTGAGGTACTGCATCGCCGTCGGCATGTTGCTGATCGCGGAAGTCAGGCCCGACAGCAGCATCATCGGCATCAGCATCACGAACGTGTACAGCATCGCCTGCTGCATGGTCGCCGAGTACGCGGACAGGGCGAGACCGATGCCGACCGAGGCGGTGGTGAACAGCAGCAGCCCGACATACAGCGTGATCAACGAGCCCTGGAACGGGATGCCGAACCAGAAGCGCGCCACGAGCAGAATGATCGTGGACTGCGTCAGGCCGATCAGGATCGACGGCACCGCCTTGCCGACCATGATTTCCCGCGGTCGCAGCGGCGTGACCAGCAGCTGATCGAACGTGCCCTGTTCGCGTTCGCGCGCCACCGACAACGCCGTGAGCATCAATGTCTGCAGGAAGCTCAGTGCGGCGATCAGGCTGGGAATCATGTTCCAGCGCGTTTCCAGGTTCGGGTTGTACCAGGCGCGCGTCTCCACCCGCAGCGGCGCGCCGGCGCGGCCCTGCTGGGCATTCCACGCCGCGTTGAAACTCTCGACGACGGCCGACACGTAGGCCGTGGTGATGCCGGCGGTGTTGGAATTGCGGCCATCGGTGATGGTCTGCACGGTCGCGCCCTGGCCCGACAGGATGCGGCGCTCGAAGTCATCGGGAATCTGGATCACAAGGATGACCTGCTTGCGACCGATGATTTCGCCGATGCCCTGGGCATTGCTCAGATCCGCCACGCGCTCGAAGACCCGCGTGCCGTCCAGCCGCGCGATGAAGTCGCGCGAGGCGGCGCTGCGGTCGCGATCCAGCAGGGCATACGGCACTTCGTTGAGATCGAACGTCGCGGCATAACCGAACAGCAGCGACTGCAGGAAGATCGGCAGGAACAGCACCAGGCGGCTGCGCGGATCCTTGAGCACCGCGATCAGCTCCTTGCGGATGAGCGTGGCGATGCGATGGAACGTCGCGTTCATGCCAGTTCCTTGCGGATGTTCACGCGGGTCAATACCAGCAGCGCAACCGCGGCGAATGCGAGGATCAGGCAGTCACGCACCAGCAGGCTGGTCACGTTGCCGGCCAGGAACAGCGTCTGCAGCGCTTCGACATAGTAGGTCGCGGGCAGCAGGTGACTGATGCCGCGCACCACGGCCGGTACGCTGCGCAGGTCGAAAATGAATCCGGACAGCATCAATGCGGGCAGGAAGCCGACGATCAGCGCGATCTGGCTGGCCAGGAACTGGTTCCTGGTGGCCGCGGAGATCAGCAGTCCGGTGGCCAGCGACACCAGCAGGTACAGCATCGAGGTGAAGACGATCAGCAGCAGCGAGCCGCGGATGGGCACGAAGAACAGGAACTTCGCCGACAGCAGGCACATGATCAGCCCGGCCACGCCGACGACGAAGTAGGGCACGAGTTTCGAGATCACGATCTCCGTCGCATGCACCGGCGTCACGAACAACGATTCCAGCGTGCCGCGTTCCCATTCGCGCGCGATAACGAGCGAGGTGAGCAGGGCGCCGTTGAGCGTCATGATCAGCACGATCAGGCCGGGCACCAGGAAGTGCCGGCTGTTGTTGGCCTCGTTGAACCACAGGCGCGATTCGAGCGTGATAGCGGGCGCGGCCACAGGTTCGCCGGACGCCGCGCGCTTGGCAGCCCAGACGCCGATGGCGCCATGCGCATAGGCTTCCAGCACACGCGCGCGATTGGCATCTACGCCATTGACCAGCACCTGCACCGTCGCGTCGCCGCCGGCGAGGCGTCGCGAGAAATCCGAGCGCAGGTACACGATGGCGTCCACCTTGCGTTCGCGAAGCAGTTGCAGCGCGGCGTCCATCGACACCAGCGGCACCGGCGAGAAGTAGGGCGACAGATAGAACCCGGATACCACGTCCTGCGCCATCGGCGAGGTGTCCTCGGTGACGATGGCGAGCGGCGCGTTCTTCACATCGAAGGTCAGGCCGTAGCCGAAGATCAGGATCAGCATCAGCGGCAGGAACAGGCCGACCATCAGGTTGCTCCTGTCGCGCACCAGCTGCCGCGATTCCTTGCGGGTCAGCGCGACCAGTCGCTGCCAGGAGAGGGCATCGCTCATGCGGCGGCGTCCTGGTCCTGTGCCTGCCGGCGCGCATCCGCGACGATCGCGATGAACGCATCCTCCATGGTCGGCGCCGCGGCGCCGTCGACGTCGGCCTGCGAGCGCACTTCCTCGGGCGTGCCGATGGCGAGCATCCGTCCAGCTTCCTGGATCATGATGCGGTCGCAGTACTCGGCTTCTTCCATGAAGTGCGTCGTCACGACGATGGTCGTGCCGTGATCGGCCAGCGCAGTGATGCGGCGCCAGAATTCGCGGCGCGCCAGCGGATCGGCGCCGCTGGTGGGCTCATCGAGGAACACGATCTGCGGTTCGTGCAGCAACGCCGCGGCCATCGCCAGACGTCGCTGGAAGCCGCCGGGCAGCAGGCCAGTGGCGGAGGACTCGCGTGCGCGCAGATCGAAATTGTCCAGCGCCCAGTCGATGCGTTCCTTGAGCTTCGAGTTGCGCAGGCCGTAGGCGCCGCCGAAGAATTCCAGGTTCTCGCGGATGCTGAGATCGCCATACAGCGAAAACTTCTGTGCCACATAGCCGATGTTCTGCCGCGCCTCGGCGCGCGCGTGGCGCAGATCCGCCCCCGCGACGCGCAGCGACCCGCTGGTGGCGGGCAGCAGTCCGCACAGCATGCGGAAGGTCGTGGTCTTGCCGGCGCCGTTCGGGCCGAGCAGGCCGAACACTTCGCCGCGATGCACGTCGAAGCTGGTGCGGTTGACGGCGGTGAAGTCGCCGAACTTGCGTACCACTTCGTGTACCTCGATCACGACTTCCGAGCGATCGGCCCCGTTCTTCGCCGCCAGTTCGATGGCGGCGGCCTGTCCGGGCGGCACCGCGCTCTGGCTGCGCAGCAGCATCATCAGTCCGTCCTCGAGGTGCGGTGCAATGGGCTCGAAGCTCACGTCGGACACCGTGGCTGCGTGCTCCGCGCGCATCACGGTGCGCACGTGGCCGCTGTGCGGCACGGCATCGATGATTTCCGGCAGATCCATCAATCGTGCCTGCAGTGCGCGCGCCGATTCGTTCCGCGAGGACGTCGCAACGAAGGAATGGCCGCGCGCCCGTTCGCTGATCTCGCGCGGGGGCCCGAGCGCGAGCGTCCTGCCTTCATGCAGCACGACGACGTGGGAGCAGCGTTCGGCTTCATCCATATAGGACGTCGCGACGACGACGGACAGTCCTTCGTCCTCGACCAGTCCCGACACGATGGACCACAGTTCGCGGCGCGACAGGGGATCGACGCCGACGGTCGGCTCGTCGAGCAGCAGCAGCTCGGGCGAACGCACCAGCGTGCAGGCGAGTCCGAGTTTCTGTTTCATGCCGCCGGAGAGCTTGCCCGCGAGCCGGTCGCGAAACGGCGCGAGCTGGGTCATTTCCATCAGCCGCGGATAGCGCTCCTCGCGCTGTTGCGCCGACACGCCGTGCAGGTCGGCGTACAGATCCAGGTTCTCCTGCACGCTCAGATCCTCATAGAGGCCGAAGCGCTGCGGCATGTAGCTGATGCGGTTCTGGATTTCCTGCGGCTGGGTCGCCACATCGAGTCCGAGCACGGTGAGCGAACCTTCGTCGGCGCGCAGCAGTCCCGTCGCCAGTCGCAGCAGCGTGGTCTTGCCAGCGCCGTCCGGTCCGACCAGCGCCGTGAGCGCACCGTGCTGTGCCTCGAACGACACGCGCTCCAGCGCCGTGACCGGCTCGGCCTTGCCGCGGACAAAGCGTTTCGACAGGTCGCGTGCCTGGAGGGCGACGCCGTGACGGGGCTCAGTCATGCCCGTCAGTCCGCGGCGTTCGTGACGGGGACTTCCTGCCGTGGCGCTGTCGTGTCGATGCTCACGCTCGCCGGCATGCCGAGACGCAGATGGTCCTGCGGATCCTGGACGAGCACACGAACTTCGTAGACGAGACTGGTGCGCAGTTCTTCGGTCTGCACGGTCTTGGGCGTGAATTCGGCCATGGAGGAAATGAAACTCACGGTGCCGTCGATGCGCTGCGCACTGCCGTCGATGGTGATGGTGGCGGGCAGGCCGACATTGACGCGGCCCAGATCGGATTCGCTGAGATAGGCGCGCACCCATTTCGGATGGGTGATGGCGATGGAGAAGACGGGACGCTGCGGCGTCGCCAGTTCGCCCGGCTCCATCAGCCGGTTGCGGATGACGCCGTCGGTCGGCGACTTGAGCTCTGCATCCACGAACTGCTGGCGCAGCAGCGACAGATCGGCTTCTGCGGCATCGAGCTGCGCCTTCGCCTGCTGCACATCTTCCTGGCGCGTGCCGGCCAGCAGCAGCGCCAGCGCCTCGCGGTGATTGTTCGCGCTGGCTTCGCTCATGCGTACCTGGGTGGTGGCGGTTTCGAGATCGGTGGTGCTGATCGCGCGGCCCTTCGAGGCATCGCTGATCGATTGCAGACGATCGAGATTGCTCTTCGCGTTGGCGGCCTCGGCTTCGGCGGCAGCCACTGCGGCGCGCGCCTGTGCGATTTCCTCAGGTCGTGCGCCATTGTTGAGCTTGCGCAGCAGCTGCGACTGCGCGGCCACCTGGGCCTGCGCCTGCCGGACGCGCGATTCGAGCCGGCTGGTGTCGAGTCGTGCCAGCACCTGTCCCGTCTTCACGACCGAGCCTTCCTCGACCAGCACGGCGGCGATGCGTTCGCTGTCCTTGAAGGGCAGGTCGACCTGCCGCAGGTCGACATTGCCGTGAAGCACGAGCACATCGGACTGCCGGTCGCGATGAGTCCACCCGTAGACGGCGAGGACGAGAACTGCGAGCACCGCCACGGCGATCACAACGGTTTTCTTGTTCACGAGGGTGGGGACTCACGACAGCCTGCGGGACGCCGCCATTGTCGTGAGATCGTACCGAGGCTGGCAAGCTGGAGGTGGACGCGCCCGGCGCCATCACTGTGTGACCGTGAACCGCAGCCGGCGCAGCAATTGTCCCTGCGGTGTAAGTACATCCACGATCCAGCGGCCCTCGGCATCCGCAGGGAACACCTGCTTGCGCGACCAGGTGCGCCAGCCGCTGTCGTTGCCGCCGCGGATTTCGGACGTGATCTGCTCACTCGAGCCGCGATACCGCCAGTCGAAGACGACGGATTGCGATACACCGTTGGGCGCACGAACGGCGACGAAGGCGATGACGCCCTTGCCCAGGTCGGCACTGCGCAGCGATTTCACGACAGGGCCCGGCGTCAGCTCGTCGATGGATTGCGTGATCACGGCCTGCGTGACGGCCAGGCCGGCCGGCGGCACCTGGGAGCGCATCAGCCACACCCCGACCGGCGCCAGCAAGGAACAGGCAATCCACGCCGCCTTGAGGCGGATCGACTGCAGCGACCGCAACGACATCGGCGCCGTCAGCAACAGCCATATGCCGACGACACCCAGCGCGACCGGCAGTGCACGTTCCACCGACAGGTGCAGCACGATCGGCAACACCACGACGCCGGCGATCAGGCTGCAGAAGGCATGGAACAGCAGCCGGCTCGCCGCGCGCGCGGCAACCCACTTCTCATACAGGGGATCGATTGCGGTCAGCAGCGCGCCGCCGACTGTCAGCGCGAGGAAGGCGATCTGTCCCGTGTCGCGCTGCGTGGCGCCGAACAGGAAGGGCAGCGAGAAGAACAGCATTTCCTGCTGCAGCGATTGCGACAGGAAGTTGGAAACGAATTTCCCCACGCCCGCGCGCCGCCGCTCCAGCGAGCGCCGCACCAGCGGTTCGATCAGCAGCCACAACCAGCCGGCCAGCGCCGTCATGGCGATGATGCGCGCGAGGTCGGCGCCGCGCTTCACCATGGCGAAGCCGATGATCCCGGACACGAAGCTGATGAGGGGAATCAGCCATGGCACGCGATCCAGGAAGCGCGCGATGCGGGCCAGCGGCGGGGCGGATTCCTGTGAGGCGGACATGCGGTGCATTCTCCGCCAGGTCGGCGGCGATCTCTATCGATGCGAGCGGTGCAGGGAAACGGCGGAATCCGTGTCCGTCATTCCGCTGCGGCCGCCCCGATCCGCTCGATCATGTAACCGAAGAACGGATTGCTGCCCAGGCGCACGGTCGTGATGTCGAGGCCGTTGGCCATCAGGCCGCGCTCGCCGCGCATGCCCAGCGTGCCGAGTTCGATGCCGAAGTCGTCCATGGCATCCGGCGCAAGCCCGTACAACCCGTCGCTCGTGGGAAAGGGCAGCGCAATGTGCGAGAGCGAGAACACTTCGGGCGGATAGGCCAGCCCCAGCGGCGCAATCGTTTCCCGGGCGTCGCCCGCTGCCGTCGTCTGTGTCACGACATCGCGGGTTCGCGGGCCCGCATTGGTGATGACGGTGACGCCGTAGCGGCGCGGCGGCGGCGGCAGCAGGGTGGTCGGCGCCACCAGCACGCCCGGGCGCAGGAATGGTTCGATGTCGGCCATGCGGTTGATGTCGAACAGCACGAGTTCGCTGCCATTCGCCGGCAGGTGCGCATACAGGCCGCTGATGATCGCCGAGGCGATGACGGTGGCGTCGACCATCGACTGGAACGCCAGGATCGGCGGCAGCCGGTCGAGCTGTCCCTCGGCTTTCAGTCGCAGCAACTGCGTCTGCAGCGCATCCGTCAGCAGGTACGACTGTCGCGCCGCATTGACGGGAAACGAGTTGTACTTGAAGGGATTGAACTCGGGAAGAATGTCGAGCCAGGCCGTGCGCGAGAACGCCGGCAGGATCGCCGGCCAGCCGGCGATGCCGGCAAAGCGTGCGCCGCGATTGACGCCGATCATCGGCGAGATCAGCACGATGCGGGACACCTGCGGCAGCGACGCATCTTCCAGCGCATCGAGCGCGTACTTGACGGCGAGAGCGCCGCCATTGGAATAGCCGACGAGGTGCACCGGCAGCGTTCCCTGCGAGCGTCGTGCGGCTTCGCGCATCGCCACGCGGGTCGCGGCGAGCCATTCCTGCCAGTGGACGCGGCTCAGTGCGCCGGGGACGGTGCCATGTGCGGGCATGCGCGGTGCCAGCGCGACGAAGCCGCGACGACGGTAGTCCTCGGCGAGATGGCGCATCGAGTACGGCGAATCCGACAGGCCGTGCAGCAGGACCGCGACGCCGACGGGTGTTCCCGCGGGTTGCAGAACGTAGGAGTGATTCCAGTTCGTCGCGAACCGTTCAGGACAGACGGGGCTGTCCGGGTTGTAGCGATTGAAGTGCGGTCGATCTTCCGGATCGACCTTCTCCTGCATGCTCTGCATCACGTCGGCGAAGAGGCGGTTCTCGGCGGCGACGTACTGCGACCAGTCGGTCGCATCGAGCGCGCGGGCATCGAGTTCTTCCGGCACCAGTCGATGCCAGGGCTGAAGATCCGGCGCGCTGCGCGACATCCAGCCGCGCATGCCGAGCGCGCCGACCAATACCGCCAGCAGGAGCAGGAGGATTCGCTGCGCGTAGCGCCGCAGGTGCGGCAGCCATGTACGTCGAGCGGATCCGGGCGCGGTTGTCTGTGTCATGCGGCCACAGGTTACATCGCACTGCGCCAGGCGTGACGGCGACATATATATGTGACTGCCAGCCCGGCGGCAGTGTCGATCGCCGGGGGAACGGATCGCGGCGGGAAGGAACCTGACTCAGTCGAATGCTGCCGGAGTCCGGGCGCCGGACCTCCGGTTTCGCGGGTCGCTCAGGCGACTGCGCCGATCGGTCCGGCGATCCGTTCCATTTCGTAGCCGACCGTTTCCATGGTGACCGGATCGATGATCGGACTGCCGCGACGGAACGCACCCGTCTGGACGGCGAAGTGGCCGAACGAACTGTCGAGCGATGCGGGCTGCAACGAGATGTCGCCGTTGTGCTCGCGGATCAGCACCTGGCCCCGGGCGCCTTCGTCGAGCAGCCAGCCAATGACTTCACAGGTTGTTTCCACGGTTCGGTTTCCTTTGTTGTCTTTGTTGATGAGATAGCAACAGGCGTGCCAGCAGCATCTGCTTCTTTCAGATCAAGCAGTTGCGGTATTTCCGATGGCGATCGGCAGGTGACAAGGATTGTCAGGTTCTGTACCGGATGTGCGGTTTGTCAGATCGCGACGCCGAATACAGACAGTCGTGCGCGGAGTGCTTCGACCCCTTCGTCAGGCTCAGGGTCAGCAGGAACGGATAAAGAAAATCCGTTTGTCATGAGCCGGTCGAAGGACTCTTTCGCCTGACTTGCAAATTCCCCGCAGCCTGCCTCGACCAAATTTGACGGTTCACGCCGGCGCTTCAACCTAGACTCGATCCGACTCCGCCGTCCAACTACGTGCAGGATTATCCAGAGGGGGCAGCATCATGTGGATCCGCAAAGGTGATCGCGATCGCGCGCTCGGTGTCGACTCCCCGATTCCGACGCAGGTGGTGTCGAACGAAGAATTCCTGCCCCGTCCGCAGACGGAGAAGCAGAAGCAGGTCGAATCGCTCACCATGGAAATGGGCGCCGCCAACGCCAGGAAGCTCAACATGTCCCGCCGTGCCTACATGGCGTCGTCGCTGGGCATCACCACGGCGCTGCTGGCACAGAACCGCGTGTTCGGCGCCGTGTGGGACATCGACAAGGAAGAGCAGTTCAGCCTCGCCGCCGTGCAGGAGAAGCTGACCGGCGGCAAGAAGGGCAAGTACTTCATCATCGATGTGCAGGCCCATTACTCGAATGGCATTGCGCTGAACTTCCGCAATTCCGAAACCGCCAGGAACATGGGCTTCAATCTGAAGAACGATGCCGAGTCGTATTCGTTCAAGACGTTCGTGAAGGAGATGTTCCTCGATTCCGAGACGGCGATGGTCGTGATCTCGGGCGTGCCGAGCCGCGAAGAACAGCGCGCACCCGACGGACGCGTGCTGGTGGATGCGGAGCGCACGCCGCGCGGCGCCATCCTGCCGTCGTGGCTGATGGCGAAGAGCCGCAACGAGCTCAACGAAATGGCGGGTTCGCAGCGCGCGCTGAGCCAGGGCAATCTCGCGCCGAATCATTACTGGAATACCCAGACCAACACGATCGACAAGACCGCGACCCTCGAACAGATGGAGCGCGAGCTCGATGTCTACAAGATCGACTCCTGGAAGTGGTACTGCCACACCGATCCGGCCCGCACCGGCAACGGCTTCCAGCTCGACGACGACAATGCGCAGTGGTTCATCGAGGAATCGAAGAAGCGCGGCAAGAAGCTGTTCAGCGTGCACAAGGGCTACAGCTACCAGTCGAAGAAGCTCGGCCATCTGGCGAATCCGCAGGACGTCGAACTCGCGGCGCTGCGCAATCCCGACGTCAACTTCGTGATCTATCACTCCGCGCTCAAGCACGGTTCCTCGGACGGCGAGAACTGGAAGGAGATGAACGAGTACAACCCGGAGACCGGCGATTTCCTGTGGCACAAGATCCTGATGGACATCAAGCGCAAGAATCCCCAGGTCAACAACGTCTATCCGGAGATCGGCTCGTTCTTCAACACGCTGGTGGTGCAGGACCCGATCATGGCGATGCACGGCATGGGACTGAACATCAAGACCTACGGTGCCGATCACGTCGTGTGGGGCACCGACTGTCTGTGGTGGGGTTCGCCGCAGTGGTCCATCGAAGCCTTCCAGCGATTCCAGATTTCCGACGAGATGTGCGAGAAGCACGGCTACAGGAAGATCACCGACGAGGACAAGGCGAAGATCTTCGGCCTCAATGCCGCGAAGCTCTACAACGTCGATGTCAATGCGCAACGCAAGTCCCTGCCGGGCGATGTGCTCGAACGCACCAGGCTCGCCTACCTGGAACGCGGCGGCCTGCGCGACAACGAGGCGCACGGCTGGGTCAGGGGGTGAGACGCATGAGCCAGAAAGAACCCGCATGGGATTTCGAGAGTGAACCGCCGTTCGAATCCATGAGCGAGACCGGCATCAATCTGTGTGCCTATTTCGATGCCATGCCGGATGCGAAGCTGTCGACCTACGATCCCGGCTTCACGGACGAGGCGCTGATGCAGTGGGACGGCAACTTCACGTCGGAGGGCGCGCTGCTCCTGCCGTGCTGCGAGAGCGAGGAAGTCGATCCGGCCATGTACCGGCGCTATGCGCAGGAATGCATTCGCTACCGGCAGCGCGTGCGCGGTGCGCTATCGGCGGCGGCGTAGGTCCGCCGTTGCAAGGATGGATCCCCGCCTGCGCGGGGATGACATTCACGTTTGTCGGATGATCTCGAAACAGGATTTCCATCGTTACTGCCGGCTGCTGCATGGCTGGCTGTCGGCCATGGCCTTCCTGGCGCTGTGTTTCTTCTCCGTCACCGGGCTGCTGCTGAATCATCCGTCGTGGACGGAAGGCGAGGCGCCGCCGCCCGTCACGAAGACCGTGCAGCTCACTGCCGACGACGTACGACGCATCGAGCTGGCCGACGATCCGGGCCCGCTACTGGTGGAGATCGCATCCGCGCACACATCGCTGCGCGGTGACTACAGTTCGAGCGATCGCGCCGGTCCCGACGTATTCGCGCGACTGCAGGGCGTGCGCGGTCTGACCGACCTGCGCCTCAATCTGCCAACCGGCAAGCTCGAAGTTGTCATCGAACCCGCGCCCGCCACGCTCGTGATGAACGAACTGCACCGCGCCGAGCGGGCGAGCCCGTCGTGGCGACTCTTCGTCGATGCCGTCGCCGTGCTGCTCATCGTGCTGTCGCTGGTCGGCTATCTGATTTTCCTGAGCCTGCGTTTCCGCCTGCGAACGGCCCTGCTGCTGACGACGGCGAGTGCCGCCGGCATGTGGGTCCTGTTCTCCATCGCGGTGCATTGACATGCCGATCGATGTCCTGCCGCCGCCGGTTGCCGCGCTGGAAGCGCCGGAGGCGGCCGCAGGCGCATTCGTTTTCCGCGACGAGTGCGTGCTCGGTACGCGCATGCTGCTCGCGTTCACGGCGCGTTCGTTCCGCGCGGCACAGGACGCGGCGTTCGCCGTGCGCGCCGAGATCGATCGCCTGCGGTCCGTGCTCGATCATCGCGATCCGGACAGCGAACTCTCGCAACTGAATCGCGCGTCGCGCCTGCGAGTCTCGGCGGAGCTGTTCGCAGTCATATCGCTGGCCGAACACTGGCAGCGCGTATCGCGCGGCGCATTCAGCGGACGCCTGGGGCAGGTGCTCAACCTGTGGCGCCAGGCCGTGCACGAGCCGCCGTCGCGTCCTGCACTTCAAGCAGCGGCGGTCGATGCGATGGCCGCCGAGGTCGGGCTGGACGCGCGCACGCGAACCATCGTGCGTCCTGCCGCCGTACTGTTTTCGCTCGATGCGCTGGCAAAGGGCTGGATCGTGGATCGGGCCTTCGATGCCGCGTGCCGCGTACCCGGTGTGACAGGTGCGCTCGTCGACATCGGCGGCGATATCCGCTGCGGCGGTCGTGCACCGGACTCTGCGGGCTGGCGCATCGGCATCGCCGATCCGTCGCGGCCATTCGACAATGCGCCGCTGGTGGCGCTGACGCATCTGCAGAATGAAGGCATTGCGACTAGCGGCCGCGGACCGCGCGATGCGCTTGTGCAGAGTGCGCGACACAGCGCCACGCTGTCGCCGTTCACCGGCTGGCCGGTCGATCATCGCCGCTCGGTGAGTGTCATTGCCGCGAGCGCAGCGGAGGCGGATGCGCTGGCAACGGCCATGCTGGTGCTCGATGAGGATGAAGCCGTGCAGCTTGCGGATCGTCATGCAGTTGCCGCGCGCATCACGCGCGGCGATGGCTCGGTGCGCGTGGCGGATGCCGATCGCGCGAGATTCGCGACTGCCGCAGCATCGAGTACCCCGGCCGCCTGGGCGGACGGCTGGCAGGCGCTGGCGACATTCACCGCTCCGCGCCGGCAACTGATCCGCGATCCCGCCTTCCGTTCGCCCTACATGGCGATGTGGATCACCGCGCCCGACAACCGCCCGGTGCGCACGCTGCTGCTGGTCGGCAAGCGCGCCGACTGGCAGAAGGACAACTACCTCTGGTGGTCCATGAATCGCGCCAGCACGGACAAGCTCGTTACGACGCGCTCCATGTCGACGTCCGGCGCCGGTGTCTACAACGTGTTCTGGGATGGTGTCGACGATGCCGGCGAGCCTGTACCCGCCGGCACCTACGTGCTGCACGTGGAAACCAGTCGCGAGCGCGGTCAACACACCTATCGATCGCTCACGCTGGAACTCGGCGCCGCGCGCCGCTTCGTGCAGGAATTGCCGCCGACCGAGGAGGGCGGCGGGCTCAGGGTCAGTTTCGATCACTACTAGACGAGGAGAAGAAGAGAATTTCCACGGGGGACACGGGGAACGCGGGGTAAGAGACAGGAACGAAAGAGTTTTTCTTTTCTGGTCCCCGTGCTCTCCGTGTCCCCCGTGAAGATCTTCTTCTTTCTTCAGGAATCACTCAGGGGGATACCGCCATGCATTCGAGATCAATCAATCTGCTCACAGGCCTCTTCTGCCTGCTCGCCAGCGCCGTCGCACTGGCCCAGCAGGACGGTCCGCTGAACTTCCGCATTCCCGACGATGTCGCGACGCGCGCCGTCGATATCTGGAGCGAAGGCACGCGCATGTCGGGCACGGTGTTCAAGGCGAAGTCCGCGCCTGCGACGCCGTTGCCGACGATCCTGATGGCGCACGGCTGGGGCGGCACGGCCGCTGCGCTGACGCGCGATGCCGTGGCGTTCGCGCAGGAAGGCTACCTCGTCGTCACCTTCGACTATCGCGGTTGGGGCGGCAGCGATTCGCGCGTGATCCTGACGAAGCCGGCACCGGCCGAGAAAAAGGACGGACGCTTCGTCGCCGAAGTGCAGGACGTCCGCGAAGTCGTCGATCCCGTCGACATGCTGACGGACTGGCAGAACGCGCTGCACTGGCTGC
>CAYWHG010000081.1:0-20795 GCA_964457865.1 uncultured Steroidobacter sp. | reverse complement strand
ACAATAATTTCGGAGCAATAACAAGGAGATAAATGATGGCCAGAGGGCAATCATTACAGGATCCGTTCCTGAACACTTTGCGCAAGGAGCGCGTCCCGGTCTCCATTTACCTGGTGAACGGCATCAAGCTGCAAGGTCAGATCGATTCGTTCGATCAATTCGTCGTTCTGTTGAAGAACAGCGTCAGCCAGATGGTTTACAAGCATGCGATCTCCACGGTCGTGCCGGCTCGCAGCATCCGCGTGCCGACGGCCGATGAAGACGGTGCGGAAGCCGCTGCGCCGACCGAATGAAATCGGACGCATGATGTCGACGGCGAGAGTCTCGCAGTGCATGGGTTCGGTGACAGAGCGTGCTGGACGAATGAACCTGCGAATGGAGACGCAGGTTGTTTGAACGTCCGCGCAGCGGCGAGCGTGCACTGCTGGTTCGTATCGGATTCGGACAAGCACCGTCCCACGATGAACTGAGCGAACTCGAGTCTCTCGCTACCTCGGCCGGTGCCGAGGTGCTCGGCGTCATCACCGGCACACGACGTTCTCCGGATCCGCGGCTTTTCGTTGGCAGTGGCAAGGCGGAAGAAATTCATTCCGCCGTCAAGTCGCTGGCTGCCGATCTCGTCGTTTTCGATCACCCGCTGTCGCCCAGCCAGGAGCGCAATCTCGAAGCGCTCCTGCAGTGTCGCGTCATCGATCGCACCGGACTCATCCTCGATATCTTTGCGCAGCGTGCGCGCACCTTCGAAGGCCAGTTGCAGGTCGAACTGGCGCAGCTGAAGCACCTGGCGACCCGCCTGGTGCGGGGCTGGACGCATCTTGAACGCCAGAAGGGCGGTATCGGCCTGCGCGGACCGGGCGAGACCCAGCTCGAAACCGACCGTCGACTGCTCGGCAATCGCATCAAGACGCTGAACGCCAGACTCGACAAGGTTCTGACCCAGCGCGAGACCACGCGCCGCGAGCGCAAGCGCGCCGCCATTCCGACCGTCGCCCTGGTCGGGTACACCAATGCAGGCAAATCGACGCTCTTCAACCGGCTGACCGGCGCCGATGCCTATGCGGCGGATCAGTTGTTCGCGACCCTCGATCCGACGGTGCGGCGTCTCGAACTGCCGGATGCGCGCTACGCATTGCTCGCGGATACGGTCGGCTTCGTGCGGGATCTGCCGCATGAACTGGTCGCCGCGTTCCGCTCGACATTGCAGGAAGCGCGTGAGGCGACGCTGTTGCTGCACGTCGTCGATGCCGCCGATCCCGAGCGCAGCGAACGCATCGAGCAGGTCAATCGCGTGCTCGAGGAAGTGGGCGCCGGCTCGCTGCCGCAGATCGAGATCTACAACAAGGCGGATCTGGTGGGTGAAACCCCGCGCGTCGAACAGGCTGCCGAAGGACATGCGCGGCGCCTCTGGCTGTCGGCACAGACCGGCGCGGGAACCGGTCTTCTGCTGAGTGCGATCGGGGATTTCCTGGGGCCGGAACTGGTCCATGGCCATGTGGTACTTGCTCCTCGACATGGCCGGGCGCGCGCGCGATTCTTCGCCGCCGGTGCCGTGCTGGCGGAGCAGACGCTGCCGGGGGGCGAGACGGACCTGGAGATTTCCATGCCCCGCCGGGCATTTGAGGACCTGTGCCGGACCGAGGGATTGCCCGATGTCGGGCTGGATCCATCTCAAACTTGTGCCACCGGCGAGCCATTCCTACAATCGCCCGTTCCCACCCGCTGGTTCAGCTGACTTTAATTCTCCCCGGAGTGACTGAGATTCTTATGGCCTGGAACGAATCCGGCGGCAACTCCGGCGGCAAACGCAACAATCCCTGGGGCGGCGGTAACAAGCCTGACCAGGGTCCCCCGGATCTCGATGAGGTCGTGCGCAATCTGCAGCGACGGCTTTCGGGCATCTTTGGCGGAGGTGGCGGACCCCGTGGCACCGGCGGCACGTCTGGCGCCGCGCGTGGCTTCGGCATCAGCACGATCGTCATCGTCGTCGCGCTCATCTGGGCATTCACGGGTCTGTACCAGGTCGACGCGGCCGAACGCGGTGTCGTGCTGCGCTTCGGCAAGCATGTGGCGACCACCATGCCCGGATTGCGCTGGCACATGCCCTGGCCGATCGAAACGCGCCAGCTGGTCAATACCCAGACCATCGAAAGCTTCGCCGAAACCACCCGCATGCTGACGTCCGACGAAAACCTCGTCGACATCAATCTCGAAGTTCAGTACCGCCGCGCCGAGCCGCTCGACTATGTATTTAATGTGCAGTCGCCGGATACCACGCTGCGCGAAGTCAGCGAAAGCGCGATCCGCGAAATCATCGGCCGCAGCAAACTGGACTATGTTCTTGAGTCCGGTCGTCTCGACATCGTCGTGCGCACGAAGGAACTGATCCAGCGCACGATCGATGCGTACAAGACGGGCATCGAAGTGACGTCGGTCAACCTGCAGGACGTCAAGGTGCCGAACGAGGTCTCGCCGGCCCAGCAGGACGCGATCAAGGCGCGCGAAGACCGCGACCGCTTCTCGCTTGCCGCACAGGCCTATGCAAACGACATCATTCCGCGTGCGCGCGGCGCGGCGGCCCGCGAGGTACTGAACGCCCAGGCGTACCTGGCGCGCAAGGTCGCCGACGCCGAGGGCGAAACCAATCGCTTCAGCAAGTTGCTGGCGGAGTACGAGCGTGCTCCGGCAGTCACGCGCGAACGCCTGTACCTGGAAACACTTGAGCAGGTGCTGAAATCCAGCAAGAAAGTGGTTCTCGACACCTCGGGCGGCAGCGGCAATCTCATCTACCTGCCGATCGACAAACTGCTCGAACAGCAGAGCAAGCGTCCGCGGGTTGAAACTGCAGAAGCGGCGACGTTCGAGTCGACGACAACGACAGGGTCCGGCAGCCGGGCGGCTGACCGCCCGCGAGGATCACGCTGATGGCGAACCGTGCATTTCTGGGTCTGATTGCCGTCGCGGCTGCCATGCTGCTGCTGGCGATGGCAACCTTTACCGTGCGCGAAACGGAAATGGCCATCAAGTTCCGTTTTCGCGAAATCGTCGACGCCGACTATCAGCCGGGCCTTCATTTCATGATCCCCATGATCAATGAGGTGCAGAAATTCGATAAGCGTGTGCTCACCGGCAACGTCCCACCAGAGCAGTTTCTGACCAGCGAAGGCAAGATTCTGCGGATCGACTTCTATATCAAGTGGCGCATCCTCGATGTGTCCACGTTCTACACGGCGACCTCGGGCGGCGATCCCAAGATCGCAGAGGCGCGTCTCGGCGCCATCGTGAAGGACGGTATCAAGGGCGTGATCGCCCGCCGCACGATCCAGCAGGTCGTCGCCGCCGAGCGCGACGAGTTCACTGGCGAAATTCTCAAGCTGGCGGAGGCGAATGCGCGTGGCCTTGGCCTGCAACTCGTCGACGTGCGCGTGAAGAAGATCGACCTGCCCGAAGAGGTCAGCGAGTCGGTTTTCAATCGCATGCGGCAGGACTTCGATCGCCAGGCCAAGCGGCTGCGAGCCGAAGGTGACGAGAACGCCGAGAAACTGCGGGCCGATGCTGACCGGCAGCGCACGGAAATTCTTGCCGAAGCGTACCGCGAGGCGGAGGGCATTCGCGGTGAAGGCGACGCCAAGTCCACGGAGATCTATGCGCGGACGTATTCCCGCAACCCCGATTTCTACTCGTTCCACCGCAGCATGGAGGCGTACCGCGAATCGATCGGTACGGACAGCGACGTACTGGTGATCTCGCCGGACAGCGAGTTCTTCAAGTACCTCAACCGGTCCACCAAGCGCTGAGTTGTTTGCGACGATCCGGCGCCTCGGCGCGATTCATTTCGTATCCGCGGGGCGCGCATGAACTGGTCTGATCTGCTGGCGGCGTTTGCGCTCTACCTCGTGCTCGAAGGCATCATGCCGTTCGTCAATCCCCAGGGAATGAAGCGATTCATGCTGACCATGGCGCAATTCGCCGATCAGCATCTGCGCATCTGGGGTTTCATCAGCATGGCGGCAGGACTGGTGCTCCTGTACGTCGTGCGCTCCTGAATGATTATTTTCTGCGTGCTTTTATGAACAAGAACGTCGTGGTGATCGGTGCCCAGTGGGGCGATGAAGGCAAGGGCAAGATCGTCGATCTGCTCACCGATCGCGTGTCCGCCGTCGTCCGCTTCCAGGGCGGCCACAACGCGGGTCACACGCTCGTCATCAACGGCCGCAAGACCGTTCTGCGACTGATCCCGTCCGGCATCCTTCACGAGAGCGTGACCTGCTTCATCGGCAACGGTGTCGTGCTGTCGCCCAAGGCGCTGTTCGAGGAAATCGGCGAACTGCAGCGTGCAGGTATCGATGCACCGAGCCGGCTGCGGATTTCGGAAGCGTGCCCGCTGATCCTGCCGTATCACGTCGCCCTCGATCAGGCGCGCGAAAGTGCCATGGGAGCCGCGAAGATCGGCACCACCGGACGTGGCATCGGTCCGGCCTACGAAGACAAGGTCGCGCGCCGCGCCATCCGCGTGCAGGATCTGTTTGCGCGCGAGCGTTTCGCCGCCAAGCTGGGCGAGGTGCTCGACTATCACAACTTCGTGCTGCGCAATTACTTCAAGGTCGAAGCGATCGACTTCCAGAAGACACTGGATGAGGCGATGGAATTCGCTGAACGGCTCCAGCCGATGGTCGCGGACGTGTCGGCCGAGGTGAATGCCCTGATACGCGCCGGCAAGCGCCTGCTGTTCGAAGGCGCGCAGGCGGCATTGCTGGATGTCGATCACGGCACCTATCCCTTCGTCACTTCGAGCAACTGCGTCGCCGGACAGGCCTCGGCCGGCGTCGGCGTGGGACCGCAGCATCTCCACTACGTGCTCGGCGTCGCCAAGGCGTATGCGACGCGCGTCGGCAGCGGTCCGTTCCCCACCGAACTCGACGACGAAGTGGGCGAGCACCTGCGCGTCAAAGGCAATGAATATGGATCTGTGACGGGACGTCCGCGGCGCTGCGGCTGGTTCGACGCGGCCGGGCTGCGTCGTGTCGTCGAACTCAACGGTATTTCGGGACTCTGCATCACCAAGCTCGATGTGCTCGACGGGCTCGATACCGTGCGCGTCGCCGTGGGTTACAGGGTGCGCGGCGAACGTCGCGACATCCTGCCGGTCGGCGCCGAGGCGCTGGCCATTTGCGAGCCGATCTATGAAGAACATCCGGGCTGGAAGGAGAGCACGTACGGTGTGAAATCGTTCGATGCCCTGCCGGCGAGCGCCCAGGCCTACCTGCATCGACTCGAACAGCTCGTCGGTGCGCCCATTGCCATCATTTCCACCGGCCCGGATCGGGCCGAGACCATCATTGTCCGAAATCCGCTCGACTGATTTCTCGCGCAATCGCGCCTCACCGCAGATCCGGCCTGCCGGCCTGCGGATGTGCTGAACCGCTGTGAGCTATCCCACGCACAGCGCCCGGCGTGCACTTCTCAAGCGTCTGTTTGATGCGGCCGTCGCTGCTTCGCGCGGCGACCGCGTCATTCCCGCGGTCTCGCGTCTCGATGGCAATCGATGGATCTACGCCGGCCCCGGCGAACCGTTCGAGTTGATGCTGCCGACGCGCACCGGGCGCGTCATCGTGATCGGTGCAGGCAAGGCCGCCGCAAGCATGGCCGCGGCGATGGAAGGCGTGCTGGGAGATCGACTCGATGCCGGTCTCGTCATCGTCAAGGAAGGCGGTGCCCTGCCGCTGCAACGTATCGAGTGCCGCGAAGGCGGTCATCCAGTGCCGGATGCCGCCAGCATCCGGGCGACCCGCGAACTCCTCGATCTTGTCGATGCAGCGCGACCGGAAGACACGGTATTCCTGCTGCTGAGCGGCGGTGCCTCATCGCTGCTGTGTCTGCCGGTCGATGGCATCACGTTGGACGACAAGGCGGCGGCGCATCGGTTGCTGGTGAACAGCGGCGCGTCGATCGCGGAAATCAATGCAGTTCGCAAGCATCTGTCGGCCGTGAAAGGCGGTCGATTGCGCCTGCGATGTCGGGCCGCGACGTTCTGCACGCTGGCGATCTCGGATGTGATCGGCGACGACCCCTCGACCATCGGTTCCGGACCGAGCGTGGCTGATACGACGACGTTCGACGATGCGCTGGCAGTGCTCGATCGGTACGGCCTGGTCCGCGCCATGCCGCGTCCGGTGCTGACCCGCCTGCGTCGCGGGGCGGACGAAACGCCGAAACCTGGTGATACCGCACTGGGCGCACCCAGCTACCGGGTGATTGCCGGCAATCATCTCGCGCTTGAAGCGGCTGCCACATTTGCCGGCGCGCAGGGCTGCGATGCGAGGATCCTGACGACCACCCTGCAGGGTTCCACGCACGATGCTGCGCGCGGATTTGTCAGGACGCTGCGGCAGATCGCCGCCGGGCGCGCGCAGAGCGATCCACCGCTGGTCGTGCTGGCGGGAGGCGAAACCACGCTGGCCGTGACCGGTCGCGGCAAGGGCGGGCGCAATCAGGAGTTCGCGCTGGTCGCCGGTCTGAACCTGCAGGGCACGAACAACATCACATTGCTCGCGGCCGGCAGCGACGGGACCGATGGTCCGACCGATGCGGCCGGTGCGTTCGCCGACGGCGAGACAGTACAGCGTGCCCGCTCGATCGATCGCGACCCGCAGGCGAGTCTCGATGACAACGACGCCTATCCGCTGTGCGATGCAATGGGAGATCTGTACCGGTCGGGTCCGACCGGTACCAACGTCATGGATGTGCTGGCCGCCGTGATCGACGGAACAGGATCGACGTGAATCGAATGGTGCCCAGGAGAGGACTCGAACCTCCAAGGATCGCTCCACTGGTACCTGAAACCAGCGCGTCTACCAATTCCGCCACCTGGGCAAGGGAGGGAAGGGGCCGGGCCCCGCAAGGCGCGCAAATCTACCGATGACACCCCGGAGTGTCAATGAACACTATCGACGGACGCAGATCCATTGTGTGAAGCAGCCGTTGCAAAAACATGCTTAGGTGAACTCCTTAGGCGAACCGCGCATTCTTAGCGCATCCATCGATCCCGCGTCGCGCACCACGTGCGCACAACAAGGATCACAACCAGTTGTTATGAAAAGTAAATCCAAGACAAAGAAAGCTTCTGCGGCCAAGAGCCGCAATACCTCGCGACCCCGTCCGGCCGCGCGTCCCGCTGCGGCGGACAATGATTTTGCCGTCGAGCCCGCCTTGACGCAGGCGGGTCGGCCGCTGCTGTTCGACGAACTCGCCGTGCGCGTCGGTGCGACCACGGCCCCCAAACGCAAGCGCCTGAGTGCGCAGCTCGAAGCCTCGCTGCATGCCGGCGAGATCGTCCGCAATCGCCGGGACGAGTACTGCCTGCGCGAACGACTGACCCTGACGGTCGGCAAGGTCAGCGGGCATCGCGATGGCCACGGCTTCGTGCATCCGGACGATCGTTCGCCGCCGGTCATGCTGTCGCATCGACAGATGCGGGAAGTCATGCACGGCGATCGGGTGGCGGTGCGTGTCAGCGGGACCGATCATCGCGGTCGCCCGGAAGGAAGCGTCGTCGAAGTGCTCGAGCGCGGTACGACCGAAATCGTCGGTCGCCTGTATGACGAATCCGGCATCAGCTTTGTGGTGCCCGACAATCCGCGCATCGGGCATCGCGTGCTGGTGCCGCGCGAACGCATCGGCGACGCCCGGCCCGGCCAGGTCGTGCTGGCGAGAATCGTCGAACAGCCGTCGAAGACGGCGCAGCCGCTGGGTCATGTGGTGCAGGTGCTGGGCGAGCACGCGGCGCCGGGCATGGAAACCGAGATCGCCATTCACTCGCACGGACTGCCGTCCGAATTTCCGGCGGAGGCGGTAGCGCAGGCAGAGGCCTATGGCGGTGCCGTGAGTGCTGCGGCAAAACGCGGCCGGGAAGACATACGCGAAGTCGGCATGGTGACGATCGATGGCGAAGACGCGCGCGATTTCGACGATGCCGTCTGGTGCGAACCGGTGCGCGGCGGATGGCGCCTGATCGTCGCCATTGCCGATGTCGCCAGCTATGTCTCCGTCGATTCCGCGCTCGATCAGGAAGCGCAGCATCGCGGTACGTCAGTCTATTTCCCGAACCGCGTGCTGCCGATGCTGCCCGAGGCCCTGTCGAACGGCCTGTGTTCGCTCAATCCGAAAGTGGATCGGCTCTGCCTGTGCTGCGAGATGCGCGTCAATGCGCAGGGCAAGGTGACGCGGGCGCGGTTCTTCGAGGGGCTGATGAACTCGAAGGCACGGCTGACCTATACGAAAGCGGCCGCGTGGCTGGCGAATCCGAACGCCCCGCACGATCCCGACGTCATTGCCAACGGCGCGACGCTGCGGAATCTGCATGACCTGTTCCTGGCGTTGCATGCCGCGCGCGTGCAACGCGGCGCGCTGGAGTTCGACGCGCCGGAACTCAAGGTGCGCTTCGATGCCGAAGGCCGCATCGCAGCCTTCGTCGAGCAGTCGCGCAACGATGCGCACCGGCTGATCGAGGAATGCATGATTGCCGCGAACGTCGAGGCGGCAAAATTCCTGCGCAAGCACCGCATGCCGACGTTGTATCGCGTGCACGGCCAGCCCGACGAAGATCGTCTGGAGAAACTGCGGGAATTCCTGCGCGGATTCGCCATCGAGCTGCCGCGCGATCGCGATCTGGAGCCGCAGGACCTGAATGCCGTGCTGCAACGGATCGTTGGCAACGAAGAAGCGCACCTGATCCAGACGGTCGTCATCCGCTCGATGCCGCAGGCCAGCTACCAGCCCGAGAACGTCGGCCACTTCGGCTTGGCGCTGGCGGAGTACGCGCATTTCACGTCGCCGATCCGGCGCTACCCGGACCTGCTCGTACATCGCGGAATCCGTCATGTGCTGCGCGGCGGCGATGCCGGCTCGTTCGAGTACGGTGCGGCGCGCATGACCGAACTCGGTCAGCAGACGTCGTTCACGGAACGGCGGGCGGACGAAGCCACGCGCGATGCCATGTCCTGGCTGAAATGCCAGTACATGCAGGACAAGATCGGCGAGGAATTCGATGCGCTCATCACCGGCGTCGTCGATTTCGGCGTGTTCGTGCAGGCGAAAGGCCTGCAGATCGATGGGCTGGTGCATGTCAGCGGGCTCGGTGCCGACTACTTCTCGCGCGACAAGTCGGGTTATCGGCTGGTCGGTGCACGCAGCGGCCGGGTGTTCCGCCTCGGCGATCATCTGCGCGTGCGCCTGATCAACGTGATCATCGATGAACGCAAGATCGATTTCGAACTGGCGGAGGCCCGCGACGCGCCGCGCATGGTGCGCGGACCCTGGGCGCGTCGACGGGGCAAGCGATGAGCGATGAGGCCATCGTATTCGGGCTGCATGCGGTGCGGACGTTGCTGCAGCAGCATCCGCAGAAGGCATCGCTGCTGATCCTGCAGAAGGGCAGGGAGGATGCGCGCGTCGCCGAGGTGACGAAACTGGCGCAGGCCGCCGGCATCCGCATCGCACATCGCGATGGCAGTGAACTGGACCGGCTGGCGGCGGGCGACCGTCACCAGGGCGTGTGCGTGCAGATCAAAGCTGCGGGCGTGCTCGGCGAGGGCGCGCTCGACGAACTGCTCGACAAAGCGTCCGCCGCGCCACTGCTGCTGATCCTCGATGGCGTGCAGGATCCTCACAATCTCGGTGCCTGCCTGCGCACCGCCGATGCCGTCGGCGTGACGGCCGTGATCGTGCCCCGCGATCGCGCCGCGGGGCTGTCGCCGGTCGTGCGCAAGGTCGCCTCCGGCGCGGCGGAAACCGTGCCGCTGATCCAGGTCGTGAACCTCGCGCGCACGCTGCGCTGGCTCAAGGAACGCCAGGTGTGGATCGTCGGCACGGACGATGAAGCACCCAAGACTCTCTACCAGACCGACCTGAAAGGTCCGCTCGCGATCGTGCTCGGTGCCGAAGGGCCGGGATTGCGGCGGCTGACCAGGGAAAACTGCGATGCCCTCGTCAGCATTCCTATGAAGGGCGTAGTGGAAAGCCTGAATGTCTCGGTCGCAACCGGGGTCGTGCTCTACGAGGCGCTGCGGCAGCGGGGATGAGAGCAAGACCAGAGAATCTCCACGGGAGCACACGGGGAAAGGCAGTTTTTCTTTCCGAACCCCGTGCTCCCCGTGTCCCCCGTGGAGGTCTTCTTCGTCTTTGATTTCTCCGTGCTCTCCGTGAACTCCGTGTGAAATCCGGCTCTTGGTTGCGCAGAAGACGACGCTTCCGCTACCATTCGCGCCCGTTTGCGCCCGGGGTCCGGGTGCAGGCGCTTCCATCGATCCGTAACTCCTTGCTTCATCGGGATTAATCACCCGGGAGGCATCCCCCATAAGGAGCAGCAATGCGACATTATGAGATTGTGTTTCTGGTCCACCCTGACCAGAGCGAACAGGTTCCGGCCATGCTGGAACGCTACAAGGGCATGATCAGCGCCGGCAACGGCACGATCCATCGCCTGGAAGACTGGGGCCGCCGCCAGCTGGCTTTCCCCATCAACAAGATCCACAAGGCGCACTACGTTCTGCTGAACGTCGAGTGCGACGGCAAGACCCTCAATGAACTGACCGGCGCGTTCCGCTTCAGCGACGCCGTCCTGCGTCATCTCGTGATCAAGATGGACAAGGCCGTCACCGAACCTTCGCCCATGGCGAAGTCGGCCGACGAATCGCGCGACTCGCGCTTCGCCGATGACGGCGAAGACGATGCGCCGTCTGCATCCGCCTGATCCGCTACCGAGGTTATTGCCATGTCACGCTTTTTCCGTCGCCGCAAGTTCTGCCGTTTCACGGCTGAAGGCATCGAACAGATCGACTACAAGGATCTGGGCATTCTCAAGGCCTACATCACGGAAACCGGCAAGATCGTGCCGAGCCGTATCACGGGCACGAAGTCGCACTACCAGCGTCAGCTCGCCGTCGCCGTGAAGCGCGCGCGCTACCTGGCGCTGCTGCCGTACACCGATCAGCACTGAGAACCGTCGTTGAGAGGCGCGCCGGCCGCAAGACCGGTGCGCCGATTCCATGCATCAAGCAATTGCAGCCTGGCTGACCGAACGCCCCTGGCGAGCGGCCCTCGCTGCGGCCATCTGCGGCACGTTTTCGCTGCAGATGCTGATGCCTTTCATGGTGCTGGCCGGTGCCATTCCCGTCCTGGTCGCCCTGAAAGCGGATTCGAAGCAGGCATTGGGCGTGGCGGCGACGGCTGCCGCTGCGGCCATCTGGATCGTGGTTTCGCTGGCGCCGGATGCGCCCTGGTTGATCGCTGGCTTGCTGGTACTCACGTTCGGTCCGGTCCTGCTGGCGCTGCTGCTGAAACGGACGGGTTCGCTGAATCTATGCTTCCAGGTGGCGGTGGCGGCGATCGCGGTGGCAGTTGTCGGTGTGCATCTGGCATTGCCGGACGCGGCCTCGGTCTGGGTCGAACTGCTGCAGCGGGTCATCGAGTCGATGGAAGCGGCCGGGCTGCATTTCGCCGGCGACACCGACGCGATGATCGCAATCTGGTCGCGGACGATGTGGGGCGCGCTGGCGGCCCTGACGCTGGCGACCTTGCTGGGGGCGCTGTTTCTGGGCTGCTGGTGGCAGACGCTGCTGGATTCTCCCGGCAGGTTCGGTGCAGAGTACCGGCAGCTCCGGCTCGGCCTCGTGCTCGGGCTGGCGGTAACGGTGCTGTTCGTGGCCGCATTCATGTCGGATTCGGCGCTGATTGCGTCGCTGGCGTGGGTGGCCTTCGCGGCCCTGTCATTCCAGGGACTGGCGGCGGCCCATCGCAGCAAGGCGGTCGGTCGTTTGAATCGCGGCTGGCTGGCGGCGATTTATGTATTGCTGATCGTGCCGTTGTCGATGTCGATCACGGTGCTGGTGCTGGCGATCTGGGGCTTCGCCGACAACTGGTTGCGCCCCCGGACCCAGGCGGTCTGAAGGTTATTGTTGTTTCCAAGTTCTTGAAGGCGTAGGTGTCCTATGGAAGTCATTCTCCTGCAGAAGGTTGCCAACCTCGGCAGCATCGGCGATCGCGTCAAGGTGAAGTCCGGTTACGGCCGCAACTTCCTGCTGCCCAAGGGCAAGGCGACGCTGGCCACGGCCGATAACATCGCGAAGTTCGAATCGCGCCGTGCCGAAATCGAGAAGGCCGCGAAGGTGGAACTCGATGCCGCGCAGGCGCGTGCTGCGAAGTTCGAAGGTTTCAAGCTGACGCTGACCGCGAAGGCGGGTGGCGAAGGCAAGCTGTTCGGCTCGGTCGGCACCACCGACATCGCCGACGGCCTGCGCAAGGCCGGTTACGAGATCGAACGCTCGGAAGTGCGCCTGACGCACGGTCCGATCCGTCAGGCGGGCGAGCACGTCGTGCAGATCCACCTGCACACGGATCTGACGGTGGACCTGCCGGTCGTAGTCATCGGCGAAGAGTAAGAGCCGCAGCGCGGCGGCCGCAGCGATGGCGGAAATCGACGCCAAGATGCCGTTCAGCGGTTCGCGTCGCGCGCGGGAAAAGGCGATCGTTGACGACATCCGGGTGCCGCCGCATTCGGTGGAAGCCGAACAGGCCGTGCTCGGCGGCCTGATGCTCGACAACCGCGGCTGGGATGCCATCGCCGACCGCGTCACCGCCGACGATTTCTATCGGCGCGATCACCAGCTGATCTACGCAGGCATCGCCGATCTCGCCGCCCGCAGCGAGCCGTTCGATGCCGTCACGCTCTCCGAGGCGCTGGAGCGCAAGGGTCAGTCCGAGGACTCGGGCGGCCTGATCTATCTCGCGGGTCTCGTCCGCGACACGCCCAGCGCTGCGAACATCCGTGCCTATGCCGAGATCGTTCGCAATCGCTCCACACTGCGTCGACTCATTTCCGTGGGTGGTGCCATTGCCAGCAGCGCCTACGATCCCGAAGGGCGCGATGCCGGCGAGATCGTCGACGAGGCCGAACGCCTGGTTTTCGAGATCGCCGAAGCCGGCAACAAGGCCGGCTCGGGCTTCGTGCCGCTGCGTAACGAACTCGGCACGATCATCGACCGACTCGACATGCTGGCCCAGAACAAGGGTCAGCTCACCGGGGTGGGTACCGGCTTCAACAAACTCGACGAAATGACCGCGGGACTGCAGAAAGGCGACCTGATCGTCGTCGCCGGCCGTCCTTCGATGGGCAAGACCACGTTCGCACTGAACATCGCCGAGAACGCGGCGTTCGGTCCGAAGAAGGCGAAAGTCGGCATCTTCAGCATGGAAATGTCGCGCGACCAGCTCGCCTTCCGCATGGTGTCGTCGCTGGGCCGCGTCGATCAGAGTCACCTGCGGGTCGGCAATATCGACGGCGAAGAGTGGTCGCGTGTGAATACTGCGATCAGCATGATGAAAGAGGCGCCGATCTTCATTGACGACACCGGCGCGCTGACGCCCACCGATGTCCGCGCGCGCGCACGACGTCTGAAGCGCGAACATGGACTCGACCTGATCGTGCTCGACTACCTGCAGCTGATGCAGGTTGCGGGCACCAAGGAAAATCGCGCGACGGAAATTTCGGAGATTTCACGATCGCTCAAGGCGCTGGCCAAGGAACTGGCCGTGCCCATCATCGCGCTGTCGCAGCTCAATCGCAGCCTGGAGCAGCGACAGGACAAACGGCCCGTGATGTCGGATCTGCGTGAGTCGGGCGCCATCGAGCAGGACGCCGACGTGATCATGATGATCTACCGCGAGGAGGTGTACGACAAGAACACCACCCGCAAGGGCGTGGCCGATATCATCATCGCAAAGCAGCGCAACGGTGAGATCGGCGACTTGCAGCTGACCTTCCTCGGCAAGTACACGAAGTTCGAAAACTTCGCGCCCGAGCATTCATACGGCGACGGTTCCTTCCGGTGACCTTTCCCGCTGCGACGCTGGACAGCGACGCACTGCGACACAACCTCGCCGCGGTCCGCCGGCTCGCCGCAGATTCGCGTGTCATGGCCGTCATCAAGGCGAACGCCTATGGGCACGGTCTCGTCGATGTGGCGCGTGCGCTCGCGTCGGCGGATGCCTTCGGTGTCGCACGTATCGTCGAAGGGCTCGCGTTGCGTGCCGCAGGGATCATGTCGCCCGTCGTGCTGCTCGAAGGCGTGTTCGACGCCGACGAATTGCAGCAGGCCGCGGCGAACAACTTCGAGCTCGTGGTGCATTCGCTGGCGCAGGTCGCGCAACTCGAACAGTCTGGCGGACATCGCTTCGATGTCTGGCTCAAGCTCAACACCGGCATGAACCGTCTCGGCGTCACGCCCGAGGAGTTCGCTGCCGCCCGACAGCGACTGCAGCGCTGCAGCGCCGTCGGACGTGTTCGTCTGATGACTCACCTGTTCGGTGCAGAGGAGGCCGGCGGTGCCGGCACGAGTAGCCAGATCGGCCGCTTCCTGGCGCTGACCTCCGGTCTCGATCTCGAGCGCAGCATTGCCAATTCGGCGGGGCTCATCGTCTGGCCGGAGGCGCGGACCGAATGGGTACGTCCCGGGCTCATGCTCTATGGCATTTCGCCGATCCCGCAGCAGGATGCCAGCGCGCTGGGCCTGCGTCCCGCGATGACGCTCACGACACAACTCATTGCCGTGCAGCGCGTCGCGACCGGCGAAGGGGTGGGCTACAACGCGCTGTGGCGGGCGCCACGCGATTCGCTGATCGGTATCGCTGCCATCGGCTATGGCGACGGCTATGCGCGCAACGTCCGCAGCGGTGCGCCGGTGGTGGTCAACGGGCATCCCGCAAAGGTGGCCGGACGCGTCTCGATGGACATGACGGCCATCGACGTCAGCGACGTGCCAAACGCGAAGATCGGTGATCCGGTGGTGCTGTGGGGCGAAGGCGTACCCGCAGAAACGGTGGCGCCCTATGCCGATACGATCGCGTACGAGCTCGTCTGCGGGATTGCGCAGCGAGTGGCGAGGGTGTGGAAGTGAATCCTGTTCTTTCTGTAGGTCAGGCTTAAGCCTGACTTCCGAGGCCGGCTGAAGCCGGCCCTACAGGCAGAAGAAGCGTCAGAAGGATCAGCTCTCGAAGAACCCCATCTTGACGCCGGCCAGCAGGATCACATCGTTGTCCTGCAGCTTGCGCGCCTGTTCGCCGGTGGGCGTGCCGTTCACCAGCGGATAGTCACCGGGCTTGCCGCTGTCGACATGCACGATGAAGAAACCGTCGGCGCGGCGCGTGATGGCGGCGACCTGCACGCCCGGGCGTCCCAGGGTCGTCAGCGCCTTGTTCAATTCGAGTTCGCGGCCGGCAAATGCGCCGCTCAGTACCTGCAGCTTGGCCTTGGGCAGTGCGACCGGATGTTCGCCGGTTGCGCTCGTCGGCGCGGGACGAATCCCCGTTGCCGCAGTAGCGGTCGAGGCGGCGGGTGCCTTCGGAGCCGGAGCTGCCGGAGGGGGCACGATCGCCTGGGCCTTCTTGGCGGCCGCCGCAGCGACTGCCGAACCCGGCGTGATGATCATGGTCTTCTCGAACTCGTCCGGTTCGGAGTCCAGGCTCTGGGTATCGACGAAGCGCAGCTGATGGTGTCCAACAGTGACGACGTCGCCGTGCTGGAGCGCATGCTTCTTGATCAGCTTGCCGTTGACGTAAGTGCCATTGGTGCTGTTCAGGTCCTCCAGGAACGAGTCATTGAGGATGTTGATGACCAGGGAGTGGTGTCCGCTGACAGCAGGATTGTCGATGCGGATGTCGTTATCCGGCAGGCGGCCCACCGTGTAACGTTCCTTGTTCATGTTGTACTCGGCCATTACCTGGCCATCCAGGCTAAGGATCAACCGTGCCATGTCTTGTGCCTCGTCCCCAATGTGTTGCTCGTCCGGCGCCAGCGGCCGCGGAAACTAACCGAACCAGCGCAGGATTTTGTCAACCACACCGTTCTTTGCTGCGAACGAGTCGACAACTTGAGCAAGAATAATCGAGACGTTGTCGCGCCCGCCGTTATCGTTCGATAACTGAATCAATTGCTTAGCAACCGTTTCGAGACTAGCACTGAAGGTGCTTATTGTTAAGTGGATGTCGTCGTCCTCGACCATGTCCGACAGCCCGTCCGAGCAAAGAACGTAGAAATCGCCCTTTTCAGCCGGATGTTCGTGCAGTTCGACATCGACGGTCGGCTCGACTCCCAGTGCCCGGGTGACGTAATTCTTGTTGGTGGCGCGGGCGGCTTCGGCCGGCGAATAGAAGCCCCGATCGACCAGTTCCTGCAGCAGGGAGTGGTCCAGGGTCATCTGTTCGAACCGGTTGCCGCGCATGCGATAGGCGCGTGAATCGCCGACATGGGCGATGGCCACCTTGTTGTTGAAGAACAGGCAGGCGACCACCGTGGTACCCATGCCTTCGCACTGCGGCTGGGTCTTGGCCGTCTGATAGATGATCTTGTTGGCACGGGCGATGGCATCGCGCAGCACGATGCTGGGACGCTGCATCCCGGTCTCGGGATCTTCCGTATTCATGTCCTGGTGTTCGACCGCTTCCTTCACCAGGCCAACGATGGTTTTCACGGCGATGCCGCTGGCGACTTCGCCCGCGTTGTAGCCGCCCATGCCGTCGGCCAGCACGAACAGGCCGATGTCGGCATCCACGCCGATGGTGTCTTCGTTGTGTTCGCGGACGCGACCCACGTCACTCAGGCCGACTGAACGGATCTTGCCGCGCATCACGGTAGCAACCATTCGTGTTTGCTGGCGGCCTTCTCGGGCTCCATGCCCTGGATGCAGGCACGCAGATCAGCGGCGAATTCGGCGCAGGTGGCATAGCGATCGTCGGCCGACTTCGCCAGCACACGATCGATGATCGCGTCGATCCCCTCGGGCAGTTCCGGACGGATCAGCCGGATCGGCGTATGCGGCTCGGTCGCAATCTTCTGCATCAGTCGCGGCATCGATTCGGCGCGGAACGGCAGTTGGCCGGTCAGCAGCTGGTACAGGCTGATGCCCAGTGCGAACTGATCGGACCGGCCATCCAGGTTGCGTCCTTCCAGTTGTTCCGGCGACATGAATGAGGGGGTGCCCAGGACGATTCCGGTTTTAGTTCGGCTTGTATCGGTCAGTCGTGCAATGCCGAAGTCCGTGATCTTCAGCTCATCCGTCTCGGCATTGAACATTATATTAGCCGGTTTGATATCGCGATGAACCACGTTCTGGCGATGCGCATAGTGCAGCGCCTCGGCGGTTCTGGCCACGAGGGTCATCACGGTTTTCGGCGGCAGCAGCTTCGCGCTGTCGGTATGTGAACTCAGGTGGTGGCCGCGCAGGTACTCCATGGCGATGTAGGCGAGGCCCTGATCTTCGCCGGCATCGTAGACGGTAACGATCGCCGGATGATTGAGGCGACCGGCCATCTCCGCTTCACGGAAGAACCGGGCCCGGGCCTCCTCCAGATCCTGTTCTTCGAACTCATCGGCCAGCGGAATGGCCTTGATCGCCACCACCCGGTTGATGTTCGGATCGCGGCCCAGGTAGACCACGCCCATCGCGCCCTTGCCCAGTTCGCGTTCCAGTTCATAACGACCGAGCTTGCGACCCAGCGATGCCGGACGCTGCTCGCCGAACGGGTCTTCGCTCCAGTCCTCGACGCGGGGCGCCGGCGTGGGCGGGCGTGCCCTGGGTTTCTCGGCGGGCGGTTCGCGGGCCGGACGATCATCGGCAACGCGGGCGCGCCGGGCGCGCAGGTCGCGATAGTTCGGGTCGCGGGTCGCGATATGGCTGTAGACCGCGGCGGCTTTCTGATTCTGCCGCCGGCGCTCGAAATCCATCCCCAGGAAATAGAGCAGCTCCATCGTCGGTGCATCCAGGGGGCAGCGCCGATAGGTTTCGAACGCCAGATCGAGCTGGCCCTGGCGCTGGAAGGTCTGTCCCAGCGTTCGCAGGTTGGCGCTCGGATCCGGATTCGCGCCGGATTTCACATTGGCCCGGCGCACCATTTCGCCCAGCACATACAGCACATAACCCGCGATCGCTGCCGCCGCCGGTGCGACGAGCTGAACCCACAGATGGGCAGAGCCGAGCAGGCCCACTTCGGTGATGCCGAGGATGGCGACCACCAGCGCGGTCGCGAGGGCGCCGAGACCGGGCCCGGCGGCAGGCAAGACCAGCGCTGCAAACAGGATCACGACCAGTGCGACGAGCCATTCGGCGAGGACGGAGGACTTCGAATGCCGGAACGATCCATCATGAATCACGCTGGCGATGGCGCCGGCCGTGACGACATTCATCGGTGTGTTGTCGCCAGCGGCTGTCGTGAACGTGCTGTCCGCATCGCGTAGTCCCACCAGGACGATCTTGTCGCGCAGCGACGCTGCCGGGATTTCGCCGCGCATGACCTGGCCATACGAGAAGTGGGTCAGCCTGGCGGAGTTGTCGGTGAAATAGTGCGGGCGTGTAAGCAGCGCGCCTTCCAGCGGCAGTGTCCGCGGGCCGATGCGGGCGGCCTCGGCCGAGTGGAAAGTGAATTCCTGCGAGTCCGCGCCGAGCGCCCGCGCGGCGATGATCGTCGCCAGTGAAGGCAGCAGGGCACTGCCGATCTTCACGCCCGTCACGTCGCTGCGCAGGACGCCATCGTTGTCGGCTGCGAGGTGCAGATGCCCGGCTGCCGCGGCGCTGTCCGCCAGTGGCACGGGCAGGGGTTGCGACACCCGGGCGCTGGAGGCTGCCTGCAGGGCGGCGGCCGAAGCCGTGACGAGGAATCGCGTCGGCAGCGTCGATGCCGTTGCCTCGTTTTCGAGACGCACTTCGACGGGCAGGATCACATTGCCATGCGTCTTGATCGCGGCGACGAACTGGCCTTCGGGGTCGAGCGAATTGCCGCCGGCCTTGAGCAGTTCGCGCAGCTGCGCGGCCTGTTCGGATCGGCCGAGGTTCGATGCTTCGAGCAGTACGAGCGCGGCTCGCACGCGTTCCGTTTCACTGCCGGGCTGACTGGTGGCGCCGAGCGGCATGGTGAATGCAACGACACGAGCACGCGCCTCGTGCAGCTCCCGCAGCAGGTCGGCATGAATGTCGTGCGACCAGGGCCAGGGGCCGAGTTCGGCGAGACTGCGTGCGTCGATATCGATCAGCACGATGTCCTGCGCGCTGGGCGGGGCGGAGGCGCGCTGCGCGCGATCGTAGGCGGCGAATTCGAGCGGCGCGAAGGGCGAGGGCGCAATGGAGGCAACGATCGCAATCACAGCAGCCGCTGCGATGCCACCTGGTAGCCAGGAAAAACGCGCCAGTCTCGATGCCACACAAACCCCATAGTCAAGAAGCGAGGGAGTATAGACGAACGGCTTACGCCGGATTGCCGGTGGCGTCACACCCTGCGGGCTGGTCGATCTGTGAACTGGCTCACTCGAAATCGCGGGCCTGAGGTAGGCTCGGGCTTTCCCTTCGTGCGGTTGATGGGTGCCATGGCGAAAACCCGGCAAGTCTATGTCTGTGAGCAGTGCGGCAATGAGAGCCTGCAATGGCAGGGGCTTTGCCCGTCATGCGGTGCCGGCGATTCCCTCAAGGCGATGACCATCGCGCGCGGCGGCAACGAGCGCAGGTCGCTGGCCGCCTCGGGTGGCGCAGCGCAACGCCTGTCCGAAGTCGTGAACCGCGACGACCCGCGCATCGCCACGGGACTCGACGAACTGGATCGCGTCCTCGGCGGCGGACTGGTGCTCGGCTCCGTGACGCTGCTCGGCGGCGATCCCGGCATCGGCAAGTCGACGATGCTGTTGCAGGCCGGCGATGCGCTCAGTGCAGCGACTTCGACGCTGTACGTCACGGGCGAAGAATCGTTGCGCCAGGTCGGTCTGCGCGCCAGGCGTCTCGGCGTCACCGGCGATCGGCTGCAGCTGCTGGCCGAAACTTCGATGGAAACGATCCTCGAACAGACGCGTGTGCTCGACGTGCGCGTGCTGATCGTCGATTCGATCCAGACCATGCACGTTGCCGATGTCGAGTCATCGCCCGGCTCGGCCACGCAGGTACGCGAGACCGCCGCGGCGCTGGTGCGTTTCGCCAAGTCGACCGGCGTGTCCGTGCTCATCATCGGCCATGTCACCAAGGAAGGCGTGATCGCCGGCCCGCGCATCCTCGAGCACATGGTCGACACCGTGCTCTATTTCGAAAGCGACGCCGGCAGTCGCTTCCGCCTCGTGCGTGCAGTGAAGAACCGCTTCGGCGCCGCCAACGAAGTCGGCGTGTTCGCGATGACCGAGCAGGGACTGAAGGAAGTGAAGAATCCGTCGGCGATCTTTCTCTCGCATCATTCGCAGCCCGTCGCGGGCAGTGCGGTGATGGTCGCGCGCGAAGGCAGTCGTCCGATGCTGATCGAAGTGCAGGCGCTCACCGACGAAGCACAGGGAATGAACCCGCGCCGGGTCGCCGTCGGACTCGATTCGAATCGTCTCGCGCTGCTGCTCGCCGTCCTGCATCGGCACGGCAATGTATCGAGCGCGGGTCGCGATGTGTTCGTGAACATCGTCGGCGGCGTGCGCATTTCGGAAACGGCGGTCGACCTGCCGGCGATCCTGGCGGCGGTATCGAGTGTTCGCGATCAGCCGCTGACGGAAAAGCTCGTCTGTTTCGGCGAGATCGGTCTGGCGGGCGAGGTCCGTCCGGTGCCCTTCGGCGAGGAACGCTTGAAGGAAGCCGCCAAGCATGGATTTGCGCGCGCCATCGTTCCGGAGGCGAACAAGCCGCGGCGACCCATCGAAGGACTCGAAGTCATTGGCGTCGAGCGACTGGAGCAGGCATTGCGCAGCGCGTTCTGAAGATGAAGAAGATTCTCCACGGGGGACACGGGGAACA
>CAYWHG010000080.1:0-21090 GCA_964457865.1 uncultured Steroidobacter sp. | reverse complement strand
CGTCAACCGTCAACGGACAACTGTCAACCCGCTTAACTAAGCGCCATTGCCCCTAGCGTCGATGCAGCGCCGCGACCACGCCCGTGAGCAGCCGCTCGAAAAACCGCGGTCGATAGCTCGCGCGATAGTCCGGCGCAGGCTCGATCGTGTCCGGCAGCCAGTCGAACGAGCCGAATGTCGTGGTCGGTCGCGTCGTGAGGCCCTGCGGGCCGGCGCGCTGGATCATCAGCGTGAGTTCGTTGAGATGCAGCAGGAACTCTGAAGACATCGGTTGCGGTCGGCCTTCCTGCATGGCGCGGACCATTTCGGCGAGGCCGACGAACTTGTCGGTTGCATAGACCTGGCGGCGGCGCAGCCAGCTCACGAAGCGGTTCTTCAGCGAAGTGCCGACGGCGCGTTCTTCGGCGCCATGCGATTTCCAGCGGCGCACCAGCGGCAGGCGGCGCCCGCCGATGCCGACGAGGCGCCCGATCGACGCATGCGTGCGAACGGTATAGGCCTTGCGTCCGCTCAGGCTGACTCGCGAGAAGCGTTCGAGCCGCACGGACGATTGATCGTGAAAGACATTGTCGACGGTGATCTCGCCTTCCTCGCCGATGACGCGGAAGCGGTGATCGCGCGGCGCGACCCACGAGCAGGTGACGCGTGCGGCGACGCCATTGGCGAAATCGAGACAGGCGACCGACAGGTCGGTGGTGTCCGCGGGCGAGAGCGGTGCGGGCGTCTTCTTGTCCGCCACCAGGTGCTTCGAGAAGGCGGTGACGGAGGTGACGGGGCCGAACATCGCGCACAGCCACACCAGGTGATAGGCGACATGTTCCACCGTGCAGCCTTCCTGCAGTTCCTCGGCGTAAGGGAAGGGCGCGCCCGTGGGGCTTTGCACCTTGTCGAGCTGCATCAGGTGCGCGGGGTTGTCGTCCAGCTCCGCGTAGACCAGCACGGGCTTGCCGATCGCACCGTCGCGCACGGCTTTCCAGAGCGTGCAGATCGAATCGCAGTACAGGTTCGGCGGCGCGCCGGTGAATACCAGGCCGCGCTGCCTTGCGAGTTCGACGAGTTCATGTGTCCGCTCGAGTTCGGTCGTCAGGGGCTTTTCCGAGTAGACATGCTTGCCGGCTTCGAGCGCGCGGCGGATGACGTCGTAGTGCGAATGGATGCTGGTCAGGTTGACCACGATCTGCACGTCCGGATCGGCGAGCAGCGCCTCGTAGCTCGGATAGGCGCGAAAGCCGTAGTGCTTCGACACCACCGCAGCGCGCGCCGTGTCGATATCGAAGATTCCGCAGACTTCGAGTTCGGGATAGGCCCACTTGCTGCGCATGTAGATGTCGAAGACGTAGCCGCAGCCGACGAAGGCGATTCTCATGTCTGTCCGAGTCCCCGGGTCTGTCCGAGTCCCTGGGCCGCCTGGCGCTGGATGGCGTGACGGATCGCTTCGCTGGTGGCGGCGACGGCGATGCTGTCATCGAGCGGCATGACCCGGCTTTCGATGGCGCCGCGAGCGATGCAGGCGCGCACTTCCTCGGCTTCGTAGTGATAGCCATTGCCGGCGTAGCGATGATCGAGCAGACGGCCGCGACTGCGGCTGGATCGCCCGGTGCGCTGTGCAAGGTGGTGCACGAGGCCGTGCTGTCGCAGGCGCGCCTTCCAGCCGAACTGGGCTTCTTCATAGCCGCGCGGTGCTTCGCGCGACAGATAGAGCCCGTACGGCCGCACGATCGAGCCGCGCACGCCGAGCATGCCCTGCGTGCCGAGCACGTGGAAATCGTCGGGCGCCCAGGCACGCAGGCTGACAAAGAACGAGCCGATGACGCCGTTCGTGTATTGCAACTGGAATGCCGCGTCCTCGTCGACGCCCGAGAGGCCGAGCGTGCCGATCGCCTGCACCAGTGTGGGCGTACCGAACAGCCACTGTCCCAGCGAGAGCGCATACGCGCCCAGATGCGCGACCGCGCCGCCGCCGAGCGCCGGATTGAACATGCCGTTCGCGGCGTCGGGAATCTGCGAGGTGCCGAAGTTGCCGCTGACCCAGCGCGCCTCGCCGATGGCGCGCGCCTCGAGCTGCTCGCGCAACGCCTGGGCCGCCGGCAGGAAGCGGGTCCACATCGCTTCCATGGCGAAGACGGATCGGGTGCGCGCGGCTTCGGAAATGCGGATGGCATCGGTCGCGGCGCAGGCCATGGGTTTCTCGATCAGCACCGGCAACCCGGCCTCGATGCACAGCAGCGCATGCGCGGCGTGTTCGGAGGGCGGCGTGGCGATGTAGACGGCATCGACACCCCCTTCGGCGGCCGCTTCGGCGTAACCCTGGATGGCGCGGGGGATGCCCATCGCTGCTGCGAAACGCTGTGCTTTTTCGCGGGTTCGCGAAGCAACGAAGGTTGCCTGCATGCCCGCCGTGGCCAGACCCGCAACGAACTTGGCCGAGACCGCACCCGTGCCGAAGATGCCCCAACGAAATTGTGTCACTCACCCACCGCTGATCGAATCGGAGTTGTTCCGGGTCGCGAGAACTCGCCACCCTGTGCTTCCTTGCACGATACGCGCCACAACGCGGTCCGGTCCCGCGCGGTTCCTTGGCGAGGCGAGAAATGTGGCGGCCGTTACGATCCACCCGCCGCGCTCGCGATCCAGGGCGATGGCCGGATCGTGGTCGCGGGGCCGGCGGGAAACGGCACGCAGTACGTGCCGCGCTGGCGAGGGTCATCCGGGTGATGAACGCAGGCACCGGCGGGTTATTGCCGAAACACCACCCGTTGATTTGTCATGCACGAGAGTCGACCACGGTTTCTGCCGATATTCCGTGCGCCCCGCACGGCGTTAAATAAGTAGCAGGGGCATGAGCGCTAACCCCGAGTTCGCATTTCCGTATCGCACGTCAGCGGACAACATAGGCTCACGCGGGGAACTGCATCAGTTGAACGCGTCGTATTGATTCAAATGAACAGAGAAACCAAGCAGGAGATCAAGATTATGCGCGGATCCAGTCTGTTACTCGGTGGCCTCGTCGCCTCGGTGCTGGCCGCTTCGGCGCTGGCCCAGACCAGTGTCGACCGCTCGTTCACGACGGTCAGCAAGGATTGCCCGGGAATCCAGTGGTCGGCAGAAGCGCTGAAGGCCTATCCACGTATCGCAACGGCCTGTCAGGCCGTCGAGGAGCGCGATGGCAAGACCTATGTGAAATTCGCGGGGCGTGTCGAACGCAACATCAATCGCGGCGAACAGTTGCAGATCAATTTCCGCGATGGCGGCACGCTGACATTGACGCCGCCGGCGAACACGACACTGTACGTCAACGGCAAGCAGACACCGGTTGCCGACCTGCAGCGCGGTGACGATCTGCAGTTCTATGTGCCGGAAGATCAGTTCGTGGCGCAGGTGGCCAAGGATGAAACGCCGCAGACACAGTACGTCGTCGTACCGATCGTCTACCGCGAAGTCATCCGTGAGCCGGAACAGTCGGCTGCAGTGCTGCCGCATACCGCCGGCGATCTGCCGCTGGTGGCATTGTCGGGTCTGATGATGCTGGGGCTCGGCGCGGGTCTCACATTCACGAGAATGAAAAAGCGCTGATTCGGGTCGTGCTACTCCTGCAAGGCTCCCTCTTCGTCCCTCCCTGCGGGGAGGGGGCTGCGCAGGTTCAACCTCCCGCCGACTGCTGCGATTCCGCCTGCGCATGCACGATGAAGCGCTTCGGGGCGGATCCGATGAAATAGAACGGATAACAGGTCACCAGTGTGATCGCCGCTGACGATGTCGGGGCGAGCACGCTCGTATTGCTCGGATCAACGATATCGAGTCGCGTGACACGGTATTCGCGGGTGGCCGTCACTGTTTCCAGCACCAGTGTGTCGCCGACCTCGATGTCTTTCAGCGGACGAAAGAAACCATCGCGGTGCGCGGCGATACCGATGTTGCCCGCCGTGCTGTCGATGTGCGCGGTTCCCTCGATGCGGCCCGCGCCGCGATTCAGGGTGAAGTCGCTGGTGCCTTCGTAAACCGGTACTTCCAGCTTGAGCTTCGGAATGCGCAGTACGCCTTCCGGCAACCCCTGGTGATTCAGCGTCGCTTTGTACTCCTCGATACGCTTCGCGTTCCACAGCGAAGTGTCCGGCGTTCCCGTATCCAGGGGCTTTGTCGGCGCTTGCTGTGCGACGTGCGCGCCGTCGGTCGCGTCGTTCTGCGCCAGCATTGCCGCGTGCTCTGCACGCGCCTGGCGCATCGCGTCGATGCCGTCTTCACTGGCGACGGCAGACCAGGTGCGCATACCGGCATAGGTGGCCAGCAGCAGGACGCCGGCGGACCAGGCAAAAAATTCCAGAAGGCGAGCAGGACGCATGTCGAACGGTGCGGCGGCTATCGGGGTGATTAGCCTACAACAGTCGTCGCGCCCGGCAGTGCTCCGGTGGGCCTCGGTCAATACGTACGGAGGAGACACGCCCGGCGTAGGGAAAATTCTCAGCGCTGAGATTGAAGCAACGCGGTGGCAAACCACTATGGAAGTGCGCTAGCTTGAGCCATCCAGGGAAGAGAAGAAGCTCCATATGGTGCGGTGCGTCTTCAGCGATGCGGATCACTTCGCCGATTCGCTCAGTGGCGTCGTCGGACGCTATATACAGACAGCGCGATCCGACGAGACATGGTGGATCGATCCCATGCGTGTCGGACGACTGGGATTGCAGCAGCAACAGATCGGGGCGCCCGCGACATTTGTCGGCGACGGCGAGTCGTCGGGTGGTCTCGCGATCGGCATCCCGTTGACCAATCCCGCCGGCATCCGGATCGACGGCGAAGCACTGAAGCAGGATTCCATGGTTCTGGTCCGTCGCGACCGGCCGCTCACTTATTCCTCTCACGATGTCACGCGCTGGGCCGCGGTCACGATCCCCGTGCAGCTCGATCAGGACGTTCATTTCAAGGACGCGTCCGACTGGAACGCGGCCCTGACGGGCGAAACCACCCTGAATGCGCAGGTGCCGGCGTTGCGTCGCGTGAGCCTGCTGGTGACGCTGCTGTGCTCGGGAAACGACTCCATTGTTATTGATGACCCGGCAGCGACCGCCGCAGCGGAAGAGGAAGTTCTGCTTGCCGTGGGACAGCTGTTGCGGGAGAGCACCTGTGCCGCGCCGCGCCGCGCCGGACGTCCGCGCGTCGGGCGCGAACGCATCATCGGCAGATGTCTGGAATATTTCCGCCAGAACGCCGGGCAGCCCATGCTCGTGGCCGATCTGTGTCGCGTGGCCGGCGTATCCGAGCGCACCCTGCGCAATGTCTTTTACGAGTATTTCGGTGTGGGCCCGGTGCGTTTCCTGAAGGCGCGCCAGTTGCAGGAGATCCGGACCGCATTGATGAAGGCCGGCTCCGGACACACGGTCGCCCAGATCGCCTCGCACTTCGGCGTGTGGGATTTCAGTCTTTTTTCCCGCAACTATCGCGCGCTCTATGGCGAGAACCCGTCAGACACGCTGCGCAGCTGGCGCCCGCATCACGATGTGCCGGTGGTCGGTTCGGACCTGAACGCGCTGCGTTCGTGGATGAACTACGCGTCGCGGCGGTTCGTTGCGCACGGGTAGCCGCGGAAACTGATCAGCCCGCTTCTGATCAACTATCGGTGACGACGGCACCGTCCTTCTGCATGGCGTGAGCAGTGCCGACCCGCTGCAGCGTGAAGTGCACGGTCGTGCCGCGCCCCAGTTCGCTCTCGATCCAGATCCTGGCGTCATGTGCCTCGACGATGCGCCGGGTGATGTACAGGCCCAGGCCGGTGCCGTGACGTCCTTCGCGCGATCCTGACCAGTAGGCGTCGAAAACCAGCGGCAGATCTTTCGTGTCGATGCCCGGTCCCGTGTCGACGACGGAGATCTGCACCGTGTCATCGCTGCCTTTCACGACGATGCCGATGGTGTCGCCGTGCCGGCAGAACTTGATCGCGTTGCCGAGCAGATTGGCGAGCACCTGCAATATCCGCTCGCGGTCGCAATGAACGATGTCGTTCGGGCTGTCGCATTCGACGACGAGCCGGATGCCTTTCGCCTCCGCCAGCGGTTCGTGAACTGCCGCTGCTTCACTGGCGACGTGGTCGATGAGTTCCGGCTTGAGCGACACCGCGATGTGGCCGTTGCGGATGTTCGCCATGTCCAGCAGATCGGCAATGACCCGGCTCATGAGGTCCACCGTGCTGGACAGACGGCTGTGGATCGCCACCTTCACCTCGTCGCTGAGCTTCTCGGGCTTGCGGCTCAGCAGCTGCACGCCGCTTTTTATGGCCTGCAGGAAGTTGCGTACATCGTGCGAGACCACGGCGAGCACGTCTTCGCGCGCCTGCACGGCCTCGCGCAGCTGCGCCTCGCTCTGTTGCAGTTGTCGAAACTGATCGGCCAGACGCTTGCGCTGCTGGTCGAGGCTGATGAACGTATCGGCCTTGTGGCGGACGGCGTGCGGATCGAGCGGTTTGAGCAGGAAGTCGACCGCGCCGGATTCGTAGCCGCGAAAGACGCGCTGCGCATCGCCCGTGCCGGCGGTCACGAAAATGATCGGAATGTACTTCGAACGTTCGGTGCCGCGCATGAGTTCGGCAAGCTCGAAGCCATCCATCTCGGGCATCTGCACATCGAGGAACGCCAGCGCGAATTCGTGCTGCAGGATCTGTTCGAGCGCCTCGGTGCCGGATTGCGCGAAAATTATTTCGGCATCTTCGCGGCGCAGCAGCGCTTCGAGCGCCACCAGATTCTCCCCGATGTCATCGACGAGCAGGATCTTCGATTTGCCTGTCATGGAAGACTCCGTGAGCCGGCTGCCTGTGCGGAGCCGGTCAGCAGTGCCGGCAGTTGACGCGCAATCTGCTCGGGCGTCCAGGTGAATGTCGGGTCGAACAGCGCCAGTGCCGCCAGGGGCATGACCGGCGCCTCTGCGGAAGCCGGTGCCTGGACAATCGTGACTGCTCCGGCTGCATGGATTTCCTGCATCGCCGCAGCACCGTCGGCGCTCGCCCCGCTGAGCAGGATCGCGACCAGGCCCTGTCCATAGGCATCGCGAGCCGACTCGAACAGCACATCGATCGACGGTCGCGAGAAGTGCACGGGCGGATCGGCCGACAGCGCGAAGGCACGATGCGATTCGATGAGCAGATGGTAGCCGGGCGGTGCGAGATAGACGGAACCCGGCATCGCGGGTTCCTTGTCTTCCGCCTGTTTCACCGGCAAAGCACAGTCGAGGGCGAACAGTTCCGGCAAGCCGTCGGGGGCGCGCGCCGAAAGATGCAGCACGATGATCACCGGCAGATCCAGCGTGGCCGGCAGACCGCGCAGGATCGAACGCAGCACGTTGAGCGCTCCGGCCGAGCCGCCGATGACCAGCGCCGCCGGCACGTTCTCGAACGCGGTCGCTGCGGCGGCCGAAGTCGAGGTGTTCATCAGTCCACCCTCCGGAAGATCTTCTGCGCGATTCCCATGTCCTCGAAGCGCACTGCCTGCTCGGAAAAGCGCACCGATTCCCGGGTTCCCAGGCACAGAAAGCCACGGGGACAGAGGGCATCGGCAAACAGTCCCAGCGCACGGTCCTGCAGCTCGCGATCGAAATAGATGAGAACGTTGCGGCACGACACCAGTTGCACTTCGGAGAAGATGCTGTCGGTGGCGAGGCTGTGATCCGCGAATGTGATGCGGCGGCGCAGTTGCGGAGCCATCACGGCGTTGTCGACGTCCGCATGATAGAAGTCGCTGAGCGAGCCGCGTCCGCCGGCGGCGCGATAGTTCAGGATGAACTGCTGCAGCCGGTCCAGGGAATAGATGCCGGCCTGCGCATGCCGCAGACTGCTTTCGTTGATGTCCGTGGCGTAGATCAGCGTGCGGTCGAGCAATCCTTCCTCCGCGAGCAGGATGGCGAAGGAATACGCCTCTTCGCCGGTGCTGCAGCCGGCGACCCACAGTTTGATGGATGGATAGGTTGCGAGCATGGGCACGACGTGCTGGCGCAGCGCGAGATAGAACTCGGGATCGCGAAACAGGTCGGTCACCTGAATGGTCAGGTAGGCCAGCAGCTGCGGAAACGCATGTTGGTCGTGCAGAATGCGCTCCTGCAATCCCGAGATGCTGTCGCATTGCAGCCCGCTCAACGCCTGCAGCAGGCGCCGGCGAACCGAGGCAATCGCATACTGGCGGAAATCGTAGTGATACCGCTGGTAGATGGCTTCCAGCAGCAGCCGGATCTCCAGATCTGAGACTTCCCGTCTCAATGTGCTGTCCCCCGGGGCGGCATCCAGATGCGCAGCAGCGACAGCAGTTTTTCGATATCGATGGGCTTGGTGATGTAGTCGTTGGCGCCGGCATCCAGGCAACGCTGCCGGTCGTCGGGCATCGCCTTCGCAGTAAGCGCGATGATCGGCAGCGAGCGATGTGCCGGATTGCCGCGAATGCGGCGCAGCGCTTCCAGCCCGTCCATCTCCGGCATCATGATGTCCATCAGCACCAGGTCGATGTCCTTGCGACGCTCCAGAGCGGCCAGCGCTTCGTGTCCATTGCGCGCGATCTCCAGCAGCGCGCCATGCGGTTCGAGCACACGGCTGATGGCGAACACGTTACGCACGTCGTCTTCGGCGAGCAGGATGCGCCGTTTGTCGAACACGGATTCGCGGCTGCGCGCCACGCGCAGCATGCGTTGCTGTTCTGCCGGCAGCGAGGCTTCGACGCGATGCAGGAACAGCGTCACTTCGTCGAGCAGCCGTTCCGGGGAGCGAGCGCCCTTGATGATGATGGACTTGGAGTAGCGACGCAGTTGCTGCTCCTCGTCGAGCGCCAGCGAGCGTCCGGTGTAGACGATGACCGGAGGGAACGCACAGGTATCGTCTTCCGCCATTTTCTGCAGCAGTTCGAGTCCCGACGCATCCGGCAGCGACAGGTCGAGCACCATGCAGTCGAACGTAGTGCTGCGAAGTTCGGCCAGTGCGGCGGCGGCGGTCGGTACCGCGATGGTGCGCACCAGATCCGACTGCAGCAGCCGCTCGATGCTGTCGCGCTGCATCGTGTTGTCTTCGACGATCAGCACCGTGCGCTGTGCCTGCGTCGCCTTGTTCTCCAGATTGGTCAGTGCCGTGATGAGCTGCTCGCGGTCCACCGGTTTGCGCAGCACGTTGGCCGCGCCCATTTCCAGCGCGGTCTGCGAGTAGTCGAAACCGGAGATCACCTGGATCGGGATGTGGCGCGTGGCGGGGTTGTGCTTCAGCCGGTCGAGCACCGACAGCCCCGTGTGGTCGGGCAGGCGGATATCCAGCACGATCGCCGTGGGCCGGTGGCGCAAGGCGAGTTCGATGCCCTCGTCCGCAGTGGAAGCTCGCAGGCACTCGAACTGAAAGCCCGCGGCCAGTGTCGCCATCGTTTCCGCGAACTGGGGATCGTCTTCGATGATCAGCAGCACGCGCCCGGAGCCCGTGCCGGTCGCGACCGGTGCCGGTATCGATGCCGCGCTCGCCTTGCGCGGCTGGCGTGGCGGAGCGGACGAGCTCATGGCAGCCGATACCGGCTTGGGATCCGGTCGCCGCTCCTGCAGCGGCAAGGTGCGCGGGAGGAACAGCGTGAAGGTGCTGCCGGTACCCGGTGCGCTGATCAGCGCGATGCGACCGCCAAGCATTGCCGCCAGCTCGCGCGAGATGGACAGGCCGAGTCCGGTGCCGCCGAAGCGGCGATTGGTGGTGCCGTCGGCCTGCCGGAAAGGCTCGAAAATGATGCCGTGCTGTTCCGCGGCGATGCCGATGCCGGTGTCTTCGACGGCAAAGGCGATCCAGTCGGTGTGATCGGGCGAATCGGGCACGAATACATTCAGGCGAACGCGGCCCTCCATCGTGAACTTCAGTGCGTTCGACAGCAGGTTCTTGAGGATCTGCCGCAGACGCTGCGAATCGGTATCGAGCGTGACCGGACTGTCGGGAGCCACCGCGATTTCGAAGGCTACGGATTTCTGGCTCGCGAGCGGCGTGAACGTCTGGCTCATGTTGTCGAGCAGCGACTGCAGGCTGATCGATTCGCGCTTCACGTCGATCTGGCGTGCTTCGATCTTCGACAGATCGAGGATGTCGTTGATGAGCTCCAGCAGGTCGTTGCCTGCCGAGTAGATGTTGCTGGCGAACCTGACCTGTTCGTCCGAGAGATTGCCCTGCGGGTTGTCGGCCAGCAGCTTGGCGAGGATCAGCGAACTGTTGAGCGGCGTGCGCAGCTCGTGCGACATGTTCGCCAGGAACTCGCTCTTGTACTGGTTGGCGCGTTCGAGCTCGTCGGCCTTGTCCGTCAACACCTGCTGCGCGCGACCCAGGTCGTCGCGCTGCTGCTCGAGCATCTGCGTGTATTCCTCGAGCTGGGTGTTGTTCTGCGCGAGCTGGTGCTGCTGCGTTTCCAGGTGCGCCTGCGATTCCTTGAGCGCCCGGGTCTGAACTTCCAGTTCCTCGTTGCTGACGCGCAGCTCTTCCTGCTGCGTCTGCAGTTCCTCCGCCTGCCGCTGCGTTTCTTCCAGCAGATCTTCGAGCCGGGTGCGGTCCTTGGAGGAGCGGACGGCGCGAGCGAGCGTTTCCGAGGTGCGATCGAGCAGTTCGCGATGCGCCTGGCTGGTCGGATGCAGAAATCCGAGTTCGATCACTGCCTGTACTTCGTCATCGACGATCGCCGGCGTGAGCAGCAGCTCGCGCGGCTGCCCCTGGCCGAGGCTCGAAGCGACCGGCAGATAGTTCTCCGGTACCTGCGATACGCGCAGCGAACGATGATCCTTGGCCGCCTGGCCGAGCAGGCCGTCGCCGGGACGGATCGGAGCTTCGGCCGCGGCAGCGCTCAGCGCATACCCTGCAAAACGCCGGAAGTTGCCATCGCCGTTGACGATATAGACGGCACCGACGTGAGCCCCCAGTGTCTGTGCCAGGAATGACAGGGCGTTGTCGCCCAGCAGGCTCAGCCGCTGTTCCCCCTGGATGCGCGTGCCGAACCGCATCGACTGGTTGCGCAGCCACGATTCCAGTTCACGGCTGCGATAGTCGCGCGAGGCCGTCACCGCGGAGATCGTGATGAGCGCGAGCAGCAGCAGCGATCCGCCGACACTGACGAACACGGAGAACTGCGACGCCTGCTGCCATGCCTCTTCGCGCTCCTCCATCAGCGCCTGCTCCGACTGCGTCATGGTGGCGATAGCGGCGCGGATCGCCTCCATCGTCACCCTGCCGCCGTCGCTGCGCACGAGGGCCAGCGCTTCCTGGACCTGGCCGGCGCGGCGCAGTTCGATGGTCCGGTCGAGTTCCGCGAATTTGCTGTCGATCAGCGCAGTCAAGGCATCGAGGCGCGCCAGCTGCTCGGGATTGTCCGACGTCAGCTGCTGCAGCCTGCGTGATTCCAGCGGCACGCTGGAGGATGCCTGCGAATAGGGCAGCAGGTAGCTCTCATCGCCCGTCAGCATGTAACCGCGCTGCGACGTTTCCGCGTCGATCACGAATCCCTGCAGGCTTTGCAGGGAACTCAGTATTTCCAGCGTATGCGCCACTTTCTGGCGCGACTCGGTGCGGCTTTGCAGGGAGACATAGGTGACGATGCCAATGAGCATCATCGCCAGGATCGCCAGGACGAAGCCGACAAAAGTGCCCCAGGGGAGCGGCAGTCGGGAATGGATTCGGTTGCTGTCGGCGAGTTCGGTTGCTGTCATTGTTCTAGTCCGGGAATAAGCCCCCGGATAGTACGGGAGCTATCGGTGCCGGGCCGCCTGAATCAAAGCGGCTGCCCCGGACCATTCGAGGTCCGGGAAGACGGTTCAGGCGATTCAATGAAATTTCTAGTCCGGCGGACGCCAACGCATGGAAGCGAGTAGCGGTTCCACGGACAAACGCGCTACCGGGATGGGCCAGCATCCCGGGCGCTCAGGGGCGGGCGAAGCCCTGCGTCAGATTCTTCCCATCAGCAACAGGACGAGCAGCACGATCAGCACGACGCCGAGCAGGCCGCTGGGACCATATCCCCATCCGCGACTGTAAGGCCAGGCCGGAACCGCACCGATCAGTAGCAGGATCAGGATGATCAGCAGAATCGTGCCCATGCGAGGCTCCTTTGCGAAAGTTGTGGTCGTTGACGCCCACTCAATTCGCGCGAGCACCGACAAGTTTCACTTTCCGACACAAACGATTCGTCCAGGCCAGTCCGACGCACTCGCGTCCTGCTCGCCTGCGCCCATTCCTCTTTCATGAATTGCCAGCCGGCGCTGTAGGCAGCGACTGCCCCGGATGCGGAGGATTTTCGTCGATGAAAGTCGCAGGCATGACACAGGAACATTGAAATGTTCGTGGCGCTTCCTGGATTACGATGCGCTTCATGCGTCTCGCCCATCGCTGCGATGTGTTGTCAATGCATCGCGAGTACGGACAGTCATTCGAGGAGAAACGTCATGGCAAACCCGTCACGTGACTGGCGGCAGGATCGCTCGCGCGATCGGCAGCACGGCCAGTTCCATCGAGATTTCGACGACAACCAGCGCAGCTACCGCAGCGATTTCCAGCGCAACGACGATACTGACTACAGTCGTTCGGTCGAAGGCAGTGGCGACTACGGCGGTTATGGCCCGGGGTACCGCGGTGCCTATACCGAAGAGGAACGCGCCTACCGGGGCGACTATTCGCCGCAGTTCTATTCGCCACGGCCCGAGCGCGACTGGCGCGATGGCAATCAGGAGCGGTATGGCCGTCCCGGTCAATCGCGCCTCGGCCCTGAATCGCGCATGCATGAGTCGCGCATGGGCGCAGATCCCTACGCTCACCCCAGTTCCTTTGCCTACGGACGCAACGAATACGGAAGTGCAGGCGACTGGCGCGAGCCGGGCGGCGATCGATTCACCCACTGGGATGACAACCGCTATCCGCATCAGTCAGGTTCGAGTCGGGAAGGCGAACGTGCCTATCGCGGTTCGGACGGTCAACGTTTCGGCGGCGGATACGACACGATGCCGTCGCATCGCGGCAAGGGTCCGAAAGGCTATCAACGCTCCGATGAACGCCTGAAGGAAGTGATCTGCGAGCGCCTGTCCGACGACCCGCAGATCGATGCCAGCGAGATCACGCTGACGGTGACCGGCGGCATCGTCAAACTCACCGGTACGGTCGACAGCCGCGGCGACAAGTTCGAAGTCGAGGAGATCGCGTCCCGGTGCGGCGGCGTCAGGGACATCGACAATCAGCTGCGCGTGCAGTCGGGTCTGACGACGGGTCGCGACCTGTCGTTGAGTTCCAATGCAGGTTACGCAGCGACGGGACTCGACAGCTCGTCATCGGGATCACGCCGCCCTGAGGCGATCTCGACGACCTCGGGCCTGACGAGTCCTGCCAAGAAGCAGTAGCGCGAACGGTCCTGCGGAAGGGCGACGCCGGTCGCCTTTCCGTTCCGTGGCATGTCGACTCCCGTCACGGCCTCAGCGTGCGGATGCCGTGGCCTGCGCCTTGCGGTCCCGCTGCTCCAGCGCCAGTGTGTACGCGATGTAGTACTTGTAGATGTTGCTGACGTACTGCACCGTCTCGCGGCCGACCTTTTCGGCGACGACGCGCTCGACATTGTTGAACCATTTGTTCGGGTCCAGCCCGCGCTCGGCGGCAACCTTGCGCAGGCTCCTGATGCGGTTCGGGCCGGCGTTGTAGGAGGCGAAGGCGAAGAGTGCCTTGTTGATCTCATCCATGTCTTCGTCCTTGTAGTACTCGTCCATCATGAACCGCACGTACTTCACGCCAGCGTGGATGTTCGGCTCGACCTGACGGATGTCGCCGACCTTGAGATCCTTGCCCGTAGCCGGCATCACCTGCATTACGCCGATGGCGCCGACCTTGCTGCGGACTTTCTGATCGAGCCCGGATTCCTGATAACCCTGCGCCGCGATGAGTACCGGATCGACGCGATACTGTTCGCCGTACTTGCGGAAGAGGTCGAGGATCTGCACGAGCTTCTTCATCTCCGACTCGGTCGTGGCGTTCTTCACCCAACGCGTGTTCTGCAGGTACTTCTGTATCACGACATTGCCGAAGGTCGTGCCGCGTGCGGCAGTCTTCATGAAGGCGTCCAGTTCGGCCTTGAGCTGCGGACTGTTCTTGCGGATCGCGAAGGCGATGTCGCCGCCGTCGTGCACGATCAGGTCCTCGCGCACCTTCATGTCCGGGTAGACCTGGCTCCAGAACGTGCCGAGGTAGCGATCGACGACCGTGTATTTCACCAGTCCGGCGTTCACCATCTCGAGCACATCTTCGTCTTCGAAGGTGGGCGGCGCCTCGCGCAGGACTATCGGCGCCTTGCCGCGCTTCTTCAGATCCGCATTGAGGACGATCAGGCTTTCGTAATAGCTCGAATCCTTGCGGATGAAGACCTCGCGACCGGCGAGATCGTCGAGCGTGGCAACTGCTGGCGCATCCGCCGCCGTCACCACGATCTCCTTGACGCCCCGCGCAAGCGGTTCTGCGAAGTCCACCAGCGCGGCACGCTTTGGCGTGATGGTCAGATTCGCCGCGGCAATGTCGCCGAGACCGGCATTGAGACTGGGCAGCAGCTGGTCGCGAGACGTGGGGATGAAGACGACGGCGACCCGCAGTTTCGTCAGTTTGTGCTTCTTGTTGACCGCATTGTCGAAGGACTGCATGAGTTCGTAGCTGAGACCGCGCTGCGTGCCCTGGTCGATGAAGTAGAACGTCTTGCTGTAGGGAACCAGCACGCGAATGACACGACGCTCGATCATCTTGTCGAGGTCGCCCTGCCAGGGAATGCTGGCGAAACCGATGTTGTGTTCGTCGGCTGTCGTCGTTGCCTCGGAAGCGACAGGCTCCGGGTCGGCGGGTGCCGTCGGAATCGCGGCGCCGGTCCGAGGTGTCTGGGGCGCGGACCCGGCTTCCTTTTCTCCGCCGCCGCAGCCGCACAGGACCAGTACGCAGGCCACTATCGGCAAGCCGGTGCGAATCATGGAATTCTCCGCCGATGATCTGGGCGTGGATTATTCGCCCGCAGCCTTCTTACAGCATCAGTAGTAAGTGAAGAACGGATGCCAGGGTAGCGGAAATGGACGCAAACGACCGGCGGACTCGCCGCAGCGGACTGTCCGGCGGCAGCTATGAAGCCTTCTCGGGATGGAAGCGCTGATGCAGCCGGTTCATGCCGGCGATCCAGCGATCACGGTCGGTGACTTTGCGCTGCATGTATTCGATCACTTCCGTGTGCGGCAGGATGAGGAATTTCTCGGCGGCCAAGCCGCTGACCACCGCTTCGGCGACCTGTTCCGGCTCCATGATGCCGTTCACGCTGGCAACATCGCCCTCGCTGCCGGCGATCATGTCGGTGCGCACGGCCTGCGGACACAGCACCGACACCTTGATGCCCTGGTGTCCATGCGTCAGTGCAATCCATTCGGCCAGACCCACGGCCGCATGCTTGGTCACTGTGTAGGTGACACTGCCGATCTGCGAAAGCAGTCCGGCAGCCGAGGCCGTATTGAGCAGATAACCACCGCCGCGTCCGATCATGCGCGGTACCAGATGGCGAGCCGCGTACACATGCGCCATCAGGTTCACGTCCAGCATCTTCTGCCAGACATCGTTCGATGCATCGAGTCCCTTGCCGGCGCCGATGCCGGCGTTGGAACAGAACAGGTCGATCGGTCCGTGCGCCTGTTCGATGGCCTCGATGAACGTCACGATCTGCGACTCGATTCCCACATCGACCCGATGGGCAGAGCCGCCGATCTCCTGGGCGACCGCCTGGGCATTGGGCAGATCCACATCCGCCACCGCAATGTGACGCGCGCCTTCGCGTGCAAACCTTCGCGCGAGTGCGCGGCCGATGCCCTTGCCGCCGCCCGTGATCGCAATGACCTTGCCCTGCAGTTGCATGCGGTTCTCCCTTTCGTTCTCTGCGTTTTCTGCGGTTATTTCTGCGTGACCCGGTGCAGTATATTCAGCCGCCCGTCCGGCGTCGGAGAAGTCATGAATCACTGTAACCCGTGCTTCGTCGTGCTCGCGCTGTTGGCGACGCTTCTTTGCGGTTGTTCGGAGCGTTCCCCGGCGCCGTCATCGCCTCCGGAGGCCGCGCCGGCCGCTGGGGCAACGACGGTGGGACGCGCCAATCCTGCATCGGAGAACTGCATCCAGCAGGGTGGCCGGCTGCGCATCGAAAAGACCCCCAGGGGCGATGAGTACGGCGTGTGCCTGTTCGAAGACAATCATCAATGCGAAGAGTGGGCACTGATGCGCGGCGAGTGTCCCGCCGGCGGACGGCGAATCACGGGCTATGCCACGGAGGCCGGTCGCTACTGTGCGATCACGGGCGGCACCTACACCGTCACCTCCGGCGACGATGCCGCAACCGAGAAGGGCACCTGCCTGTTGCCGGGCGGCAAGGAATGCGATGCGGATGCCTACTATCACGGCGACTGCCGGCGTAGTCCGTAACTGACGGAGCCGCGGCGGAACGAAGCCGCCGGGGGTCGCGTTGCTATGACAACGGCCGGACGGCCAGGGGGTTGTCATGCAGCCAGCTACTGAAGTCGGTTCCGCGCCCGCCATCGTCACGGCGCTTTTCCAGGACGCGGCGGGTACGGAGCGTGCTTTCGAGGCGACGCTCGCGCGCGGCTACGAAGCGGATGAAATCAATCTGCTGATGTCGGAAGAGACGCGACAGCGCCGCTTCACCGCCGGCAGTGTCGGCACGGCGCTGGCAGCAAAAGCGCAACAGAGCACCAGCACTAACTCGGCCGACAAACCTGCCGTTCTCGATGAGAGCGAAACCGGTGGTCCGGTCGGCGGCACGCTGGGCACGCTCGCTCCGGTCGCGGCGGCGGTAGGCACGGTGCTGTTGCTGCCGGGATTGATCCTGGCCGGTCCCGTGGCCGTGGCACTGGTTGCGGCCGGTGCGATGGGTGTCGCCGGCGGCGTGATTGGCGTGCTCACGCACTGGGGCATTCCCAGTGCCAGAGTCGAAGAATACGAAGGGCAAATCCGCCAGGGCGGCGTCCTGATCGGCGTGAAACCGAAGTCGGCGGACGATGCCGACTGGCTCAGGGACACGTGGCGACGTGCCGGCGGAGTGCTGGTGCAGTAGCGGAGTGGGTGCAGTGGCAGATCGTCAACGGGCGTCGGCCGCCAGCGTTTCGCGTTCGATCACCTTGCCCCGGAGAATGATCTTGTCGATCCGGCTCCAGGCGCGCACCGAGTCCAGCGGATTGGCGTCGAGCAACAGCAGGTTGGCAATCTTCCCGGCCGCGACCGTGCCGTAGTCGCGTTCGAGCCGGAACTGTCGGACGTTGTTGAGCGTGGCGGCGCGGAACACATCGAGCGGCGACAGACCCGCCAGCGCCATCAGGCGCATCTCGCGAAAGGTGTCGTAGCCGGGTTGATTGCCATAGGTCGGCGCTGAGGGGGTATCGCTGCCGAGCAGCAGCGGATGGCCGAGTTCGTGCAGGTAACGCGCGGCGCGCAGTCCGCGTTCGCCGGTCTGCAGTTCCAGCGAGGCGATCCTGCCGTCGGGCAGATCGTCATAGTCGTGTTTCATGCTGCGCTTGAACCATTGACCCGCCTCGGTGGCGTACCAGTCCAGCAGCGCGGCCGGCACGACTTTCCTGTAAGTGGGATCTTCGAGCGTGTCGGCGCGGAACAGATCGGCCGTACCCGCCAGTACGCGCAGCGTCGGCTGATAACCGGTGCCGCTGCGATGGATGCGATTCAGGTGCGCGGCGATTTCCGGCGGCACTCCGGGTTTGCCGCTGGCTGCGCCCCAGTTCCACAGGCCATGCGCGATGACATCGACTCGCGCATCGAGGGCGATGCGTTGCATGTCGAGCGCATTCGCATGCGCCACCAGCAGCAGGCCGCGCTGCGTCGCGGCGGCGCGCAGACGCTGCAGCGACTCCTTCGACAGCACGGGCCAGTCCGACTGATCGCCGAAGCCGTCCTCGATGAACACCTTCACGCAGCGCGCGCCGCTCACGGCGATGCGATCGACGATGGCCTCGGGTGTGTGCCGTGCCGCTTGCGCACCGGCAGGCAGCGGATGCGCGATGGCATTCGCCGGTTCGTAGATGTAGTCCGGCATCAGTTCGTAGCGCAGCGGCTTGTCGACGAACAGCGAGGGATAGCCGTCGAGCGCCGTCGTCGAGCCGCAGCGGAACAGGTCGGGATGTTGCGGCTGGGCTTCGAACGTGGCGACCGCGTCCGGCGAGTTCGAAGGATCGAGCAGTTGCGTAACGCCGAAGTACAGATAGCTGCGCGGCTGCTGACGATGGTAGGCATCGACCAGCGGCTGCAACTGCGGCGACGACACGTCCCACGGCAGTCCCGCGGGCGTCGAGACATGCACATGCGAATCCGTGAGCCCCGGCGTCAGGAATTTTCCCTTGCCGTCGATACGCCGTGCGCCGGGCGCATTGATGGCGCTGCCTGCGATCTGCAGGATGCGCTCGTCGCGGATCAGCACGAACTGTTGCGGCACGGCCTGCGAACGCTCCGGCGAAACGACGGTGACGTTCTCGATCAGCAGATCTGTGCCGGGCGCCGCAGTGGCGAGCAATGCGAGACCGAGTCCGGCAAGAATCGACCTTCTCGACATACGTATCTCCGTTCAGCGGGAGGGAGAAGGAGAGCCGCAAAGGACCGCATAAAAGATGTTTTTTCCGTTCGCCCTGAGCCAGTCGAAGGGTTCTTTCCCCGAAAAAACAACGAAGCAAGATCGTTTCGACGGCCCTTCGTCAAGGCTCAGGACTCAACGCGAACGGATTTCAATTTTGAGATAGTCAATTTACCTTCTTTTATGCGGTCTTTTGCGGCTCTCCTCTGCTCACCGAAGTGCGACCGCGATCAGTGGCCGAGGCCCGCCGGTACGGGCTGATCCTTCATGGAGTGCGCCACCGCTTCGGCCTGCTCTAGCACCCGCAGGATGTTGCCGCCCGCGACGAGTTCCAGTTCGCGATCGGTCCAGCCGCGGCGGATCAGCTCGGCGAACAGGTTGGGGTACATGGAGACATCGGAGAGACCTTCGGGCCAGTCCGAGTTGCCGTCGAAGTCGCCGCCGATACCGATGTGTTCGACGCCGGCGACCTTGCGGACATGATCGAAGTGATCGGCGACCTTCGCGATGCTGACGACCGGCAGTTTCAATTTGTCGAAGATTTCTTTCTCGATCTGCTGCTGTTCCTCGATCGACTTGCCCTGCGAGCGCCGGTTGTATTCCTCCATGGCGGGCTTCTGTACGGCCGCGACTGCCGGATCGATGAACGCGGCCACGAACGTGATCATGAGGATGCCGCCGTTGTCCTTGAGGCGGACCAGGATGTCGTCGGGCACGTTGCGCGGTACATCGCAGATCGCGCGCGCAGAGGAGTGCGAGAAGATCACCGGCGCCTTCGACACGCGCAGCGCGTCGTCCATGGTTTCGGTCGCGACATGCGACAGATCCACCAGCATGCCGAGGCGGTTCATTTCGAGCACGACCTGCTCGCCGAACGGCGTGAGCCCGCCGTGCACCGGCGGGAAGGCCGCGGAGTCGGCCCAGTCGAGATGCACATTGTGGGTGAGCGTCATGTAGCGCGCGCCCAGGTCGTAGTAGCTGCGCAGGGCGCCCAGCGAATTCTCGATGGCGTGACCGCCTTCCATGCCGAGCAGCGAGGCGACCTTGCCGTCGCGGTGCGCGGCGCGGATGTCGGCGGCGGTGCGCGCGAACTGCAGCGTTTCGGGATAGCGCCGGATCATGCGCAGTGCGATGTCGATCTGTTCGAGCTGCGTGCGCGCAGGGTGTCCCGCGGTTTCGCCCGGGATGTACACCGACCAGAACTGACCGCCGAGATGGCCGGCGCGCAGGCGCGCCAGGTCGGTCTGTCCGTGGACCTTGCCCCGCAGGTCATACGCATCGACATCGCCGGGAGCCGTCTTGTCCGTGCGGATCGCCCAGGGCAGATCGTTGTGACCGTCGATCAGGATCGTTTTCGACAGCAGCTTCTGCGCGCGTTCGAGCGCCGCGTCGGCGGGAGCGTCCGCGTGCGCCGCGTGCATGATCGTGAAGCCGGCCAGAGCGAAGGGGGCGAGGCGTCGGAGGAATGTATGCATGAGAGAGCCGCGTAGTCGGGGAAGGCGTTGAGCATAGTCGTCGGCGGGGCACGGCGAGAACGGGGCAGCGGGATTATTTTTTGCCTGTCCGGCCGCAACGCCCCCATCGCAATCCATCACGCCTGCCTGGAATGCGTCCCCTAGAATCCCCTCATGTCAGCCGCCGCCGCTTCCCGACCCGCCTGGTATGGACTGCTCTTCGCCGGACTCGGCGCCATCGCGTTTTCGGGCAAGGCCATCATCGTCAAGCTGTCGTATCGCTACGGCGTCGATGCCGTCACCGTGATCACGTATCGGATGCTGTTTGGCCTGCCGCTGTTTCTCGCCCTGTCGTGGTATGCAAGCCGTGGACAGCCTCGCCTCACGGCGCGCGACTGGCGCACGCTGTTCTGGCTGGGGTTCACCGGCTACTACCTCGCCAGTTACCTCGACTTCGCCGGGCTGCAGTACATCAGCGCCAATCTCGAACGGCTCATCCTGTACCTGAACCCGACCATCGTCCTGCTGCTGGGCCTCGTGCTGTTCCGGATTCCGGTGACCCGGCGGCAGTGGGCGGCGCTCGCGGTCAGCTACCTCGGCGTGCTGCTGGTGTTCGGCCACGACATCTCGCTCGGCGGCGACAATGTCGCACTCGGCGCGTTGCTGGTGTTCGGCAGCGCCGTGAGCTACGCGACGTATCTCGCGTTCAGCGGCAATGCCGTGAAACAGCTCGGCGCCCTGCGCATCGTCGGCATCGCCACCAGCATCGCCTGCGTGCTGTGCATCGTGCACTTCCTGGTGCTGCGCCCGGTATCGACGCTGGTCGTGGCACCGCAGGTGATCTGGCTCGGCGTGCTGAATGCCACGCTGTGCACCTTCGTGCCCGTACTCATGGTGATGATCGCCGTCGAGAAGATCGGCGCCGGCGTCGCCGCCCAGGCCGGCATGATCGGACCGATGTCGACCATCGTCCTGAGCATGCTCATCCTCGACGAACCCTTCACCGCCTGGATGGCCGCCGGCACGACCATCGTGTTCCT
>CAYWHG010000079.1:7293-21190 GCA_964457865.1 uncultured Steroidobacter sp. | reverse complement strand
CTGCTGAAGCGATGAGCGTCGCGCAGCCCGTCAATCGCAAGGACTCCGGCTGAAAAACGGGCGACTGGTCGCTGGTCTGCTGGCCAGAGTCGGCCAGAGTCGGAACGACGAGCCGGTTTAATCAAGACATGCCCGCGATCATTGCACGACGTTGCTTCGTCTCCGGACGGGTCCAGGGCGTTTTCTATCGTGCTTCAACGCGCGCGCGAGCCGTTCAACTGGGCATCAGCGGCTATGCCCACAATCTGGAAGATGGCCGTGTCGAAGTCCTCGCGCTGGGCGAACCGTCAGCTGTTCAATCCTTCATCGATTGGCTCGCCGTCGGACCGCCGGCCGCACAGGTTGCCACTGTGGACGTGACGGAGATTGTGCTGGAGGAGATTGGCAACGTCCCCGTGGGATTCGCGACCAAGTAGTTCGACAAACCCGTCCTGATTCTGGCCAGCAGACCAGCGACCAGCAGACCAGTTTCCCTCTTCAGTGGTACTGCCAGCGATTGGCGAGTCGCGTGAGTACCAGATCCGAATAGTCGCGCCGGCCCAGGCTGCCGTTGTATCGCGCCAGTGCCCGTGCGTAGTCGCCCTTCTCGCGATCCAGGTAGAACTTCAGGATCGTGCAGCCCATGCGGATGTTCTGCGGAATGCGCACGAGCTGTTCGTTGGTCATGTCGAGCTGCCGCGGCCAGAAGGGCATGATCTGCATCAGGCCCACGGCGCCGGCATACGAGACGGCCCAGCGATCGAAGCGGCTTTCCACGTCGATCACGGACATCACGAGACCGGGCGGCAAGTTCAGCCGCTTCGCTTCGCAGTGGACGTGATACAGGATCTCCGTGCGCTCGGCCTGATCGGCGACGATGCGCTTGAGCTTCGGTTCCATCGCCGCGTGCCAGACCTGCTGGTCGTACTTGTCCTCGAAGCACTTGTCCGCGGCGATCGCCTGCTGCAGCAGCTTGCCGAGTTCCGGATCCTGCTGGCGATCGGCCAGCGCCGTGCCGTGCAAGGCACAGAGGGCGAGCAGCAGAAGGGAACGCAGCGATCTCATGACGGGAGTTTCAGTGCTCGATGACGGCATTCGGTGGCTCTTCCTGCGCCGGCATCCTATGCCAGGGCAGGTTTGATGCCACGATCTGTGTCACAGGCTGCGGGCGGTCTCGTTGTTGTGCGCGTCGCGGGGCGCACCCTATCATGTCGAAAATCCCTGCTGAACCCGCCGTCCGTGCCGCTTTGTCGCAGCAGCGGTCCGGATCAGGCAGGAACTCATGTCACGATCGGGCAATTCCCTCCGGCAACAGCGGCGCGTTGGATTCACACGAAATGAATGCAGAACGGGATTCGGAAGCGTCGCCGCCGTCGGCCGATGAGTCGGCGCGTCCGGGTCGCGGCGTGTACTGGCTGCCGAACCTGCTGACCACTGGCACGCTCTTCGGCGGCTTCTACGCCATCGTGGCCGCCATCGACGGCAACTTTTCCCGCGCCGGTACCGCCGTCTTCATCGCCATGGTGTTCGACGGGCTCGACGGTCGCGTTGCGCGCTGGACCAACACCCAGAGCGAGTTCGGCAAGGAATACGACAGTCTGTGCGACATGGTCGCCTTCGGCCTCGCCCCGGCGATCCTGGTGTACCAGTGGGGCATCGAGCGCATCGCCGACTACGGCCAGTTCTGGGAACGCTTCGGCTGGCTCGCGGCCTTCTTCTACGCGGTCACTGCCGGACTGCGGCTTGCTCGATTCAATTCGCGCACCGCCGGGGCGGACAAGCGTTACTTCGAAGGGCTGCCCAGTCCCTCCGCCGCCGGAACGGTCGCCGGATTCATCTGGCTCGTCAGCGAGATCGAGGTCGACAGCCTGGCGCGACTGGTGCTCGCGTTCATGGTGTCGATCGTCGCGGGTGCGCTGATGGTCAGCAAATTCGCGTACTGGAGCGGCAAGGAACTGAACCTGCGCGGTCGCATTCCCTGGGTGTATGCGCTGGTGATTCCGCTCATCTACGTGCTGGCATCGCTGGCACCGCAACTGTCGCTGGCGCCGCAACTGCTGCTGATCTTCTTCGGCACCTATGCGCTTTCCGGTCCGCTGGTGTGGACCTGGCGCAAGCTGTTCCGCAAGAAGCGCGTCATCGAACACTGATCGATGGATTCGCGACGACTCAATTACCTGCGCGCGCTCGACATCGACGTCTGGCAACGGCGCGAGCTGCTTGCTGCACCAGCGGTGCAGGCGCCGGTTCCAGCGGTGGTTGCTCCGGCTGCCGTGGCTCGTGTCAGGCGGCCGCCAGCGGAGATAGCTGCGCCGAAAGTCGAGACTGTCGTGCCGCTGCGTCCGATGGCGCGCGACGACGCCGTCGCCGCGATGGGCTGGGACGAACTCGTCGATGCCGTGCGTACCTGCACCCGCTGCCCGCTGCATACGACGCGCACGCAGGGCGTATTCGGCGCCGGCGATCGTCAGTCGCGCTGGATGATCATCGGCGAAGCGCCCGGTGCCGACGAGGATCGGCAGGGCGAGCCCTTCGTCGGACGCGCGGGACAGCTGCTGAACTCGATGCTGCGGGCCATGGGCCTGGCGCGCGAACAGGTATTCATTGCCAACATCCTCAAATCGCGGCCGCCGGGTAACCGGGATCCGAAAGCCGATGAGACCGCGGCCTGCCTGCCGTACCTGTTCCGCCAGATCGAACTGGTCAATCCGACCCTGCTGCTCTGCGTCGGCCGCATAGCCGCACAAACCCTGCTCGAAACCGACACGCCGATCGGTAAACTGCGCGGCAGGTTGCACACCCTGGCGTCGGGACGGCCGATGATCGTGACGTATCACCCCGCCTATCTGCTGCGCAGCCCCGTGGAGAAGCGCAAATCCTGGGCCGATCTGGTACTGGCCATGCAGACGTTCGAACGACTGTCGAGTGCAGCGAGGCACACAACGTGAGTGCGGAACCCGATCGTTCGGCCGGCCTGCGTGACGTGCGCTTTCGCCCGATGACCATTCCGGACGTGCCGCTGGTGGGCGCGGTCGAACAGGCCGCCTACCAGTTTCCCTGGAGCGAAGGCGTGTTCCGCGATTGCGTGCGCGTCGGCTACCTGTGCCGGGTGGTGGAGTTCCGCGGCGAGATCGGCGGCTACGGCATCATGTCGTTCGGCGCCGGCGAGGCGCACATCCTCAATGTCTGTGTCCGCAACGACCTGCGCGGCTACGGCGTCGGTCGTCAACTCATGAACTACCTGCTGGATCGTGCCCGCGACGAGTACATGCAGGACGTCTTCCTCGAAGTGCGACCCTCCAACACCGTCGCCATGAGCCTGTACGAATCGATGGGTTTCGAGCGCGTCGGCCTGCGCAAGGGCTACTACCAGGCCACCGGCGGCCGCGAGGACGCCCTGATCTACAAGCTCGCCCTGGAGCCGAAAAGCGTGGTGGACGGACGCCAGTAACGCGTTTCGTGGCTGGTGTGGGACGTTCAAGAGAAGGCATCCGGAATTTCACACGGAGATCACGGAGGGCACGGAGATAAAGAATTTTCGTTCCGAGCCTCCGTGTACTCCGTGATCTCCGTGTGAAACTCCGCTTCCGCTACAATGCGCGCCCCCGCGCCCAGCCCCGATAGCCCATGTCCGAGCTTCAAGACGAAATCGCCCGTCGGCGTACCTTTGCGATCATTTCGCATCCCGACGCCGGCAAGACCACGCTCACCGAAAAGCTGCTGCTGTTCGGCGGCGCGATCCAGCTCGCCGGCTCGGTGAAGGGTCGCAAGGCGGCGCGGCATGCGACGTCGGACTGGATGGCGCTCGAACAGCAGCGCGGTATTTCCGTGACCTCGTCGGTGATGCAGTTTCCCTACGACGGCCGGATGGTGAACCTGCTCGACACGCCGGGTCACGAAGACTTCTCCGAAGACACCTATCGCACACTGACCGCGGTGGATTCGGCGCTGATGGTGATTGACTGCGCCAAGGGCGTCGAGAACCGCACCATCAAGCTGATGGAAGTCTGCCGGCTGCGCGACACGCCGATCATGACCTTCATCAACAAGCTCGACCGCGAAGGCCGCGAGCCGATGGAGCTGCTGGATGAGATCGAAAAGATCCTGAAGATTTCCTGTGCGCCCGTGACCTGGCCGATCGGCATGGGCCGCGATCTGCGCGGCATCTATCACCTGCTGGAAGACCGCATCTACATCTACCAGGCGGGGGAGAAGGGCCGCGCCGGCACTCATGCGACGATCGATGGACTGGACAGTGCCGAAGCCAGCGAATTCCTCGGTGATCGCGCGCAGTCGTTCCGCGACGAAGTGGAGCTGGTGAGTGGCGCCGCGCCGGAATTCTCGCGCGAGGAATATCTCGCGGGCCGGCAGACGCCGGTGATGTTCGGCTCGGCCATCAACAACTTCGGCGTGACGGAACTGCTGGCGATGTTCGTGCGGGTTGCGCCGGGTCCGTTGCCGCGCGGCACGACTTCGCGCACGGTCGACGCGCAGGAAGACAAGCTCAGCGGCTTCGTCTTCAAGATCCAGGCGAACATGGATCCCGGACACCGCGACCGCATCGCCTTCATGCGCATCTGCTCCGGCAGGTACAGCAAGGGCATGCGCCTGTTCCACGTCCGCCTCGGCAAGGAAATGCGCATCAGCGACGCGCTCACCTTCCTCGCGGCAGATCGCCAGCACACCGACGAAGCCTTCGCCGGCGATATTCTCGGTCTGCACAACCACGGCACCATCAACATCGGCGATACCTTCACCGAAGGCGAGTCGATCATGTTCACCGGCATCCCGAACTTCGCACCGGAAATGTTCCGCCGCGTCGTGCTGCGCGATCCGCTGCGCATGAAGGCACTGCAGAAGGGGCTGGATCAGCTCTGCGAAGAAGGCGCGACCCAGGTGTTCCGGCCGCTGCGCAACAACGATCTGATACTCGGCGCCGTCGGCCAGCTGCAGTTCGACGTCGTGGCGTTCCGCCTGCAGGACGAATACAGCGTGCAGGCCACTTTCGACAACGTGAACGTGTTCACCGCCCGCTGGGTGTACTGCAACGATGCGAAGAAGCTGGAGGAGTTCCGGACCAAGGCCTACGACAACCTGGCCGTCGATCACTCCGGCGCGCTCGTCTATCTCGCGCCGACGCGCGTGAACCTGCAGCTCACACTGGAACGCTGGCCGGACATCACGTTCCGCGAGACGCGCGAGCATCTGGCGGCTGCGGCTTAGGAATTTCGGAGTAACCGCAAAGAACGCATAGAACGCATAGAAAGAAAATAGCCGCAAAAGGCGCAAAAGGGATTCAGATCGATTTTTGCGCCTTTTGCGCTTTTTGCGGCCATTCTTTCCTTCTTCCTTTTTTTTGGCGTTCTATGCGGTTACTCCTTCTCCGACTCCTGGAGTGCCCGATTGAAAACGAAGCTGCTGAAGAAGGACACGGTCGCCTGGGCGCTGTACGACTGGGGCAACTCGGCGTTTGCGGCCACGGTGATGGTCGTGTTCTTTCCGGTGTTCTTCAAACAGTACTGGAGCGCCGATGTCTCGGCGACCGAGAGCACGTTCTGGCTCGGCATGACCAATGGCGTGGCGAGCTTTCTGCTCGCGATCATGGCGCCGCTGCTCGGTACGCTCGGCGATCGCGGCGGTTCGCGCCTGAAGTTCCTGCTCGGCTTCACGGTGCTCGGGGTCGTTGCCACTGCGGGGCTGGGGCTCGTTGCGCAGGGTCAGTGGCAATGGGCTGCCGTGCTGTTCGCGCTCGGCTCGATGGGCTTCTGGGGCGGCATCATCTTCTACGACTCGCTGCTGATCGATGTGGCGCCGCGCGACCGGCTCGATACCGTGTCGGGCATGGGTTACGCGGTCGGCTATCTCGGCGGCGGGATTCTGCTCGCGATCAATGTGTGGATGACGCTGGATCCGGGGTTCTTCGGCTTCGCGGATACCACCGCGGCGGTGAAGGCATCGTTCATTTCGGCCGCGGTGTGGTGGGCTGTGTTCGCGATTCCGATCTTCCTGTTCGTGCGCGAGCGCGGGGCGCCGCCGGGCGATCCCGCGCGCTCGACCTTGCGACAGAGTTTCGCGGAGCTGGCGGCAACCGTGCGCGAGGTGCGCAAGTACCGCGCCATCGTGTTCTTCCTGCTGGCGTACTGGATGTACATCGACGGCGTGAACACGATCCAGAAAATGGCCGTGGACTATGGCCTCGCGATCGGCCTGGAATCATCGAGTCTGATCACGGCCATTCTGATGGTGCAGTTCATCGGCTTTCCGGCTGCGTTGCTGTTCGGCTGGATCGGCCAGCGCATCAGTCCGGTCGTCGGCATCTTCATCTGCATCGCCGTCTACACCGGCGTGACCATCTACGGAACGCTGCTCGACACGGAGAGAGAGTTCTTCATCATGGCCGCCGCGACCGGTTGCGTGCAGGGCGGCATCCAGAGTCTCAGTCGCTCGTACTACGGCAGCCTGATTCCACCGGACCGCACCGGCGAGTTCTTCGGCTTCTACAACATGATGAGCAAGTTCGCCGCCGTCCTCGGCCCGTTCCTGATGGGCATCACCGCTCTCGTCACCGGCAATTCACGCACGGCAATCCTGTCGATCGTCATCCTGTTCATTGCGGGCGGTGCAATGCTGGTCGTTGCCGCGCGGCAGGGAAGAGACGGAATAACCGCAAAGAACGCATAGCCGGACGAACAAAGAAATAGCCGCAAAAAAAGCGCAAAGATCGCAAAGTAGAAGCAAGAAAGGAAATCTCTTTCTGACTGTTTTTTTTGCGTCTTTTGCGCCTTTTTGCGGCCATTGTCTTTCTCTCTTTGCGTTCTTTGCGGTTACTCCGTTCTTGATCCGTCCTCCGTCCACCGCGCCGGATCCAGCCGGTAATACTTGCGCAGTTGCCGATACAGCTGCGGATGTTGCTGCTCCAGTTCCTGCGACTGGCCGAAGAAGACTTCGGTGACGACGGCGAAGAACTCGGCGGGTGCTGTCGCGCCGTAGGGATCGATCAGGCTCGGGATTCCCGCCTGCAGGTTGGCGCCCAGCCGATCGTATTCCTCCCAGAAGATGCGTGACCATTCGCGAAAGTCGGCGGGCGTGGCGAGCCCGGGCGCGCCGTCCATGGTTTCGTCTTCCATGTCGAGGTAGTGCGCGAACTCGTGCAGCACCACGTTGTGTCCCAGGCTCGACGCGTGCTCGATGTCTTCCCACGACAGGAGGATGCGCCGCGAATCCCAGGCCTGGCCTGACAGCACACGCGCGCCTTCGCTGACGAGTCCGTTCGAGTGACGGTGGGATTCCGGAACGATGAAGGGCGTGGGATAGATCAGGATCGAATACAGATCGTCGTAGAGTCCATCGCGCGGCACGCCCGGGCGGTTGAGCACCAGCAGGCACGCATTGGCTGCGATGACGACCTTCATGCGTTCGGTGACGTCCAGGCCATTGCAGCCGACGAACGATTTCTGTTGCACGAAGATCTGGATCAGACCGTGCAACCGTTCGCGCAATGGCGTCGGCAGTTTCGAACAGGCGGCAACTTCGTTGCGAATCCATTCCTGCCACTGCGCGGGGATGGGTTCGCGACTGAGCGCGAGGCGCCGCCGCGCACGCAGGGCAGGAATGCCCAGCCACCAGAAGAAGGCGCCGATGACGATTGCGATGGCCAGGAGGAGGGCGGACATCAGGGCTGCATGGCTCCCGTCCTCACACTTTCAACTGGCTGACGAGAAATTTCAGGCGGCTGAGCTGCTGGTTCAAGGGCGTGGGGCCGTAACGCAGGTCGACATACAGCGAGCGGATCTCATCGATCTGTGCGGCCAGTGCCGGACGTGCCAGCGCCGCGCGCGTCAGGTAATCCGCGGGACCTTCGTGAGGCGCGCGAACCAGGCCGACCCGCGCCAGCCGTCGACAGAGCTGCACATAGGTCTGGATGATCGGATCGCGTTCGCGCGGTCGATAACGCCAGGCGAGCCAGGCTGTGAGGGCGGCGAAGAAGGCGGCCATCGAGATCGCCATCGCCATGCCCAGTTCTTCCCAGTCGGCGTCTTCGATGCCCAGCAATTCGAGTACGGATTGCTGCTGGCTGGTACCGAACTCGACAATCTGATTGTTCCAGAACGTGTTCAGCGCATCCCAGGCGAGTCGCATCTGCGACAGGGCATCGAACTGTTTCAGCAGCCGGCCCGGGACCGGTTCGTCCGCGCCGAGAGCGGCGTCCATGCCGCGTTCCACGCGCTCTGGCGCCACGGCCGCCGTGGGATCGACGCGCACCCAGCCTTTGCCGTCGATCCAGACTTCCGACCAGGCATGCGCATCGGATTGCTTCACGATGAGATAACCACCCATCGGATTGAACTCGCCGCCCTGGTAGCCGAGCACGACACGGGCGGGAATACCCGCCGCGCGCGCCAGCATCGTGAAGGCCGAGGCGAAGTGTTCGCAGAAACCGCGTCGCGTGTTGAACAGGAAGTCGTCGATGGAGTCGGCTTCGAGTCGCGGCGGTTCGAGCGTGTAGAAGTACTCTTCCTGCCGGAACTTGTTGAGCACCGCGTCGACGAAGGCTTCGGGACTGCCGGCGCGCGCATAGAGTTCCTGCGCGAGCAGCTTCGAGCGCGGATTGCGATCCCCGGCGCGCGTGTCGACATTGCGGGTCGACATCGGCAGCGGACCCTCGAAGCGATAGTCGGGTCTCGATTCGAGCTGAAAGGAACTCAGCGTGGAAATGCGGCCGAGTGCGAACAGCTGACGATCGGACAGCATGCGTCCACGTTCGCGCGGCCAGTCGGTCACGGCTTCGAGGCCGAAAATCCAGGAGCGATTGTTCGGTTCCTGCGTGACGGTGTAGCGATACGCCGGGCCGCTGGTCGTCACGGGTTGCTCGGGCAGGAACTGCTGCAGCCGCCGCCATGTCCTGCCGTCGAAATCGTGCAGCACCGGCCCGCGCCAGTAGCGCTGTCGCGGCGGCGGCATTTCGCCGTCGAATCTCACGCGAAAGGCAGTGGCATCCGAGAGGCTGAGTTCGGAGATGTCGCCGGGCGACATTTCATCGTCGATACCCGTGGCCGCCACGCTGCGTCCCGGCACTGCCCAGAACTGGCCCGGCAACCGCGGAAAGAACAGGAACAGCGCGATGGCCAGCGGCAGCGATTGCAGCACCATCTTGCCGGTCAGCTTCAGCGCCTCGCGCATGCTCATCGGTGCCGTCTGATGTGTGCGCATCAGGGTCACGGTCAGCAGCCACGCGGTGGCGAGCATCCAGGGCAGGCGAAGCAGCGACTGGTCGTAAAGAAAACCCGCGAACAGCAGGAAGTAGGCAACGAATACCACGACGGTGAGATCGCGCCGGTTGGCGGTCTCGAACAGTTTCATGCCGCCCATCAGCACCAGCAGCGCGGTGCCGGCTTCCAGTCCGTTGAGCGTGCGATAGCTCGCCAGCACGCCGAGCATCGCAGCGAACGCGACGGCGATGCGCACGACCTTCGGCGGCAGCTTCCAGTGGCGCAGCGCGATGACCAGCCGGAAGGCGACGGCGATCAGCGCCAGCAGCACGATCCACAGGCGCAGGTCCGGGATATGTGGCAGCAACGCCAGCGTGAAGGCGCCCACCACCCAGAGCAGCTGCTGCGTGAAGCGCGGCGAATGGTCGATGGCCACGCTCACGTGCCCGCGCCTTCGATGCCGAACAGGGCCAGTGCCGTGAGGCAGCGCTGACGGTGGGCCGCACCGATGTTCGCCGGTATATCGAGACCGGGGAGTTTCACGCCGAATGCATGGCCTGCCGCGTAGGCGTCCTCGACCCAGCGACACAGCTGCGACAGTCGGGCTTCGACGGCCAGGCCGGGCAGGCTGTCCCAGTCGAACTGATGTGACATCACTGCCGTGCCGGCATACACCTTCACCTGCAGGCCCTGACCGCGCGCATAGACTTTCCATGCCACCCGCCGCAGCGAGTCGCCCGGATGAAAGTTGCGCAGGCCGGCGAAATCCTCATCGCCGCGCGCAGATTCCTGGGCACCGCCGACATCGGTTTCCACCGGCGGCGGCGGCAGCCCGCGCGGCGCCGGCCGCGGGTACACCACGCACTTCGCATCCATGTGCAGGTAGGTCCAGGCACGGAACAGGCCGAACGGGTGGCGGGTGGCGATATCGAAATGATCGAGCGGCAGCCAGCCGCGCTCGCGTGCCGGGACGCGCAAGGTGAGCACGGCGCGCGCGCCCGGATCGATACGTACGGGCGCGCTCGTGTCGTGATCGTTGCCGACCGTGAGTTCATGCCGCGCCAGCGGCGCGTGATTCTCCAGCGCGATGCGAAAGCGCGCCTGCTCGCCTGCGAAGACAGGCTCGGTGGCCGCCAGGGCAACGCGAACCGCGGCCAGGTTGCGATGGCAGTAGTGCATGGCCGTGAGTCCCAGCGAACCCAGCACGAACGCCAGTCCCAGCGCGAGGTTGTTGCCGTAGTTCATGGCGCCGAGAAACATCGCGAACAGCATCAGCGCGAACGCGACGCCGAGTCCGGTCGGCAGGATGTAGATGCGTCGGCCCGGAACATTCACCGGATCGGGATCGATGCCATGCCGCCGGCGCGCCCAGGCGCGGGTCTTGTGACGCAGCTTGGCAATGAGTGAGGAGGAGGCGCGGGTCACGGGGCGTGGGGCTCGGGCCGGAATGTGGATCGAGAATGGCTGCGTCCGGCCCGAGTCCCACGCCCCGCGCCCCGCGCCCTCCTCACGGCACCGCCACTGCCTTCAGCACCCGCTCGCCGATTTCGGCGGCGGAGATCGCCGAGGCGCTGTCGCGCGGTTTCAGTCGATGGCCGACGACGCCCGGCAGCACCGCCTGGATGTCTTCGGGCAACACGCCCGCATGGCCGTGAATCAGTGCCCACGCCTGTGCGGCGCGCAGCAGCGCAATCGCGGCGCGCGGCGACAGGCCCGCTTCGAACTGCGGCGATTCGCGCGTGTAACGCACGATGGCCTGCACGTAGTCGAGCAGCGCATCGGAGGCGTGAACGGCGGGCACCATCGTCTGCATGAGCAACAGCTGCTGCGGCGTGAGCATGGGCGGTAGCGTCGCCAGCAGGTCGCGACGATCCTGGCCGGTCAGCAGTTCGCGCTCCAGCGTTGCATCGGGATAGCCGAGCTGGATGCGCAGCAGGAAGCGGTCGAGCTGCGATTCCGGCAGCGGGAATGTGCCGATCTGGTAGACGGGATTCTGGGTGGCGATGACGAAGAAGGGCGCGGCCAGCGGATACGTCTGGCCATCGACCGTCACCTGGTGTTCTTCCATCGCTTCGAGCAATGCGCTCTGCGCTTTCGGCGACGCACGGTTCACTTCGTCGGCGAGCACGAGCTGCGCGAAGATCGGGCCCTTGTGGAAACGGAATTCGCTGGATTCCCGGTCGAAGACCGAGACGCCGATGATGTCGGCCGGCAGCAGGTCGCTGGTGAACTGGATGCGCTGATAGTGCAGCCCAAGCGTCTCCGCCAGCGCATGCGCCAGCGTGGTCTTGCCGACGCCGGGAATGTCCTCGATCAGCAGATGCCCGCGCGCCAGCAGGCAGGCGATGCTCAATCGCAGCTGATGTTCCTTGCCGAGAATGATCCGGCCGAGCTGGGCAATGGTTGCCCCGACAAGCTCGACGGGGTTTGCCTGCGTGATGAGTGTCGGAACCGGTGAATCCATGAACACTGCGCCATTGGCTGAGGTCGAGGGCTAGTGTCCGGGGTCCGGCTCAAAACGCAAGTGCGGAAGTCGGAGGTTTCACACGGAGTTCACGGAGACCACGGAGGTTCGAGATAAAGAGCAAGGAGAATTCTCTTCTACTTCCCGGCTCCGTGTTCTCCGTGAACTCCGTGTGAACCTCCGATTCCTCTTCAGCCCTTGAGCTGCCGCACCCGCCGTTCCTGTTCCTCGATCTGTGCGACTTCGGTCTTGAAATCGGCGATGCGGGCGCGTTCCTGTTCGACGACGGCGGGCGGGGCGTTGGCGACGAAGTTCTGGTTGCCGAGCTTGGCCTCGCATCGGGTGATTTCCTGCAGCGTCTTGGTCTTGCGCTTGGCGAGTCGGGTCAGTTCGGTGTCCGGATCGTCGATGAGGCTGGCGAGCGGTGCGTGGATGACCTGGCCTTCGATGAGCTGCATCGCCGTCGGCGGCAGGCTCGACTCGTCGGTGATGGCGGTGAGGTCCGTGATGTTGACGAGCGAGCGGATCAGGTCTGCATTCGCTTCGATCAGACGCCAGTCGTCGTTCGATGCCGCTTTGACGAACACCGGAATCTGGCGCGAGCGCGCCACGTCGAGCTGCCCGCGGATCTGACGCACGCCGAGGATCACGGACTTGAGCGGCGCGATGGCGTCTTCGGCGGCCTGGTCGACGGGGAAGTCGGATTCGCGCGGATAGGGCTGCAGCATGATGGTCTCGCCCTTGCGGCCGGCGAGCGGCGCCACGGCCTGCCAGATTTCCTCCGTGACGAAGGGCATCAGCGGATGCAGCAGTCGCAGGTACGCTTCGAGCACGTCGAGCAGCGTGCGTCGTGCGCCGCGCTTCTGCGTCGCACTGGCCGATTCCGACTGCAGCGCCGGCTTCGACAGCTCCAGATACCAGTCGCAGTATTCGTACCAGGCGAATTCGTACAGCTTCTGCGCCGCGAGATCGAAACGATATTCGCCGAGCAGGCGACGCACGTCCTCGACCGTCGAGCCGAGGCGCGAGCGGATCCAGCGGTCGGGGATCGAGTACTCGATCTCGCCGCTCATGTCATTGCTCTGGCCATTGTCCTGACCTTCCGTGTTCATCAGCACGTAGCGCGCCGCGTTCCAGAGCTTGTTGCAGAAATTCTTGTAGCCGTCGACGCGCCCCAGGTCGAAGCGGATATCGCGGCCCATGGTGGCGAGCGAGGCGAACGTGAAGCGCAGCGCGTCGGTGCCGTACGAAGGAATACCGTCCGGGAACTGTTTGCGCGTCGTCTTCTCGATCCTGGTCCTGAGGTGCGGCTGCATCATGCCGGCGGTGCGCTTGGCCACCAGCGCTTCGAGATCGATACCGTCGATCAGGTCCAGCGGGTCGATGATGTTGCCCTTGGACTTCGACATCTTGTCGCCGTTCTCGTCGCGGATCAGACCGGTGATGTAGATCTCGCGGAAGGGCACATCGCCGGCGAACTTCATGCCCATCATGATCATGCGCGCGACCCAGAAGAAGATGATGTCGAAGCCGGTGACGAGCACCGACGTCGGATAGAACTTCCTCAGTTCCGGCGTTTCCTCGGGCCAGCCGAGTGTCGAGAACGGCCACAGCGCGGAGGAGAACCAGGTGTCGAGCACGTCTTCATCGCGCTTCAGCGTCACGTCGGTTCGATTGAGCGTGCCCTGTGCCTGCTGCAAGGCGTCCGCCTCGCTGCGCGCGACATACACATTGCCCTGATCGTCGTACCACGCCGGAATCTGGTGGCCCCACCAGAGCTGGCGGCTGATGCACCAGTCCTGGATGTTGTTCATCCACTGGTAGTAGGTCTTGGCCCAGTGATCGGGTACGAAGCGGATGCGGCCGTCTTCGACCGCCTTCGTGGCCGGCTCGGCGAGCGGCGCAATGCGCACGTACCACTGATCGGTGAGCCACGGTTCGAGCACCGCGCCGCTGCGATCGCCGCGCGGCACCTGCAGCGTGTGCGGCTCGATCTTTTCCAGCAGGCCCTGCGCTTCGAGATCCGCGACGATGCGCTTGCGGGCCTCGAAGCGGTCGAGTCCGCGATAGGCCTCGGGGACGGTATCGTTCAATGCCGCGTTGTGATCGAGCACATTGATCAGTTGCAGGTCGTGACGCTTGCCGATCTCGTAGTCGTTGAAGTCGTGGGCCGGCGTGATCTTGACGCAACCGGAGCCGAACGCCGGATCGACGTACTCGTCGGCAATGATCGGAATCAGACGCT
>CAYWHG010000079.1:0-7193 GCA_964457865.1 uncultured Steroidobacter sp. | reverse complement strand
CCGGAGCCGAACGCCGGATCGACGTACTCGTCGGCAATGATCGGAATCAGACGCTCGGTCAGCGGCAGATGGATCTTCCTGCCGATGAGATGTTTGTAACGCTCGTCTTCCGGATGCACGGCGACTGCGGTATCACCCAGCATGGTTTCAGGGCGCGTCGTCGCCACGACGAGCTGTCCCGTGCCGTCGGCGAGCGGATAGCGCAGATGCCACAGGTGTCCCTGTTCCGGCTCCTGCATCACTTCGAGATCGGACAGCGCGGTGTGCAGGACCGGATCCCAGTTCACCAGCCGCTTGCCGCGATAGATGAGTCCTTCCTCGTACAGGCGCACGAAGACTTCGCTGACGGCGACCGACAGCCCTTCGTCCATCGTGAAGCGGTCGCGCGACCAGTCGACGGAATTACCCAGGCGGCGTTCCTGGCGCGAGATCGTATCTCCCGACTGCGCCTTCCATTCCCACACTTTCTCGACGAAGGCCTCGCGGCCGATGTCGCGGCGATGCGTGCCCGCGGCATTGAGCTGGCGCTCGACAACCATCTGGGTCGCGATGCCGGCGTGATCGGTGCCCGGCTGCCACAGCGCGCTGCGGCCGTCCATGCGATGCAGGCGGGTCAGGGCGTCCATCAGCGTGTGCTGGAACGCATGGCCCATGTGCAGCGTGCCGGTCACGTTGGGCGGCGGAATCATGATGCAGTAGGGTGCACCCGAGCCCTGCGGCGCGAACCAGCCGTTCTCTTCCCAGCGCTGGTAGATGCGTTGCTCGATGTCGCGGGGGCTGTAGGACTTTTCCATGGGCAAGGTGTCGGACGGTCGGGATCGGGAGGGGCGGCGATTATAGCGGAGGCTCGCGCCCCGGCCGGGCTGGCGGTGGGCCGTGCCGTGCCGGGATACTGTACTCGTGAGCCCCACCGACCTCGTTCTTGCCGCACTTGCTGCCGCGGCCGCCGGTGCCGTCAATGCCCTGGCCGGCGGCGGCACGCTCATCAGTTTTCCGGTGCTGCTGGCGCTCGGTGTGCCGCCGATTGCCGCCAATATCACCAATGCCGTGGCGCTCTCGCCGGGTTACTTCGGTGCGACGCTCGCCCAGCTCGACAATCTGCGAGGTCAGCGGGGCAGGCTCCTGCTGTGCATTCCTGCCGCCGTGCTGGGCGGAATCGCGGGTGCGTTGTTGTTGCTGCAGACGCGCGAACGCACCTTCATGGCCCTCGTGCCGTACATGCTGTGTTTCGCGGCGCTGCTGCTGGCATTCCAGAACCGGGTCCGGGCGTGGGTGGTGCATCGCCTGGCGGCAAGCCGTCATGCGCATCGCGGTCATCTCGTCCCCGCCGTGGCCGTGGCGGCAGCGGCTGTCTATGGCGGTTTTTTCACCGCCGGCATGAGCGTGATCGTGCTGGCCATCCTCGGCGCGACGCTGGAAGACTCGCTGACGCGCCTCAATGCGCTCAAGCAGATCGTCGCCTTCAGCGTGAATGTGGCCGCCGCGGTGTTCTTCCTGTTGTCGGGGCAGGTGGTCTGGCTGCTGGCCGGTGTGATGGCTGTTGGCGCGATGCTGGGCGGCGCCCTCGGCGGTCGTCTTGCCGGCCGGCTGAATCCGGATACGCTGCGCTGGATCGTCGTGACGGTCGGTCTCGTGCTCGCCGTCTACTACTGGATCAGGAACTGAGAGAGGAGCCGGAATGGATCGTTTCAGGTACTACCTGCGCGTGCGCTACAGCGAATGCGATGCGCAGAAAGTCGTCTTCAATGCGCGCTATGCCGACTACGTCGATCTCGCGGCCGCCGAATGGCTGCGCGCCCTGGGCTTCGAACACGAACTGCAGACCGGCGAACTCGACTACCAGCTCGTCAAGCAGACACTCGAATGGAAAGCTCCCGCACGCTACGACCAGGTGATCGAAGCCTCCGTCGCCGCGAAACACATCGGCAACACCTCATTCACGCTGGCCACGGAATTCCGCATCGCCGGCAGTGAACCCGTCATCGCGTCAGCCGAAACCGTCTACGTCCACGTCGATACCAAAACCCTGACGAAGCGCTCGCTGCCGCAGTCATGGCGCGATGCTTTCCAGCGCGGCGCGGCGAGTGTGACGGTGGATCATGCTGGGTGGGCCAGGAGGAAAGCAGGGGAGTAACCGCAAAGAACGCATAGAACGCAAAACGGAGGAAGAGAAATAGCCGCAAAAAGCGCAAAAGTAAGAAGGAATTCTTTTCTTGTCCTTTGCGCCTTTTGCGCTTTTTTGCGGCTATTTTCTCGGTCTTTTCCGACTTTGCGTTCCATGCGTTCTTTGCGGTTACTCCGATCTCTTCACAGATTGTGCGTATCCAGCTGGCAGCCGCGCTCGCGGTACACCTTGTAGCGTTCGCGTGAGAGGCGCTTGTTCTCGGGATCGACGTCGACGATCTCGGCGATGCGCTCGAAGTTTTCGAAGTCGGACGGCAGGCGGTTGGCGAGGTTGATCAGCAGTTGCCGATGACTCGGCGGGGCCGGGGAATCGCCGATCAGGACGACGGTGCGCTCGTGCGAGGCGCCGTTGCCCGTGTCGACTTGATGGGGAATGAAGGCCTGGTCGTTGAATGTCCAGAGCAGTTCGTCGAGGCGCTGCGCGTCGGCCGGCGATGCCGTCTGCACGTAGACGCGCAGATGCTGGTCGTAGGCCTTCTCGATCAGGCGGCAGGCGACGCGCAGGCGCGCATCGGGCGCTTGCTGCGACAGGACGTAGAAATCGACGCGGGGCATGAAACTGCCTGGGTGTTACTTGTTGATCAGGTAGTCGACCAGCAGCGGCACCGGACGGCCCGTGCTCGACTTGTTGGCGCCCGATTGATACGCGGTGCCGGCCACGTCGAGATGCGCCCATTTCAGGCCATCGGTGAATTTGGCGAGGAAGCAGGCCGCAGTGATGGCGCCGCCTTCGCGGCCGGCGACGTTTGCCATGTCCGCGAAATTGCTCTTCAGTCCTTCGGCATATTCCTCGCCCAGCGGCAGCGGCCAGGCGCGGTCGTCGCTGCGCTTGCCGGCTTCCTGCAGCGCCTCGCTCAGGTCATCGTCGTTGCTGAACAGGCCGCAGTAATGGCTGCCGAGCGCCATGACGCAGGCGCCGGTGAGCGTCGCGATGTCGATCAGCGTGTCGGGCTTGAAGCGGCGCGCGTAGGTGATCGCATCGCAGAGGATCAGGCGACCCTCGGCGTCGGTGTTCAGCACTTCGATGGTCTGGCCCGACATGCTCTTCACGATGTCGCCGGGCTTGGTGGCGCGGCCGCCCGGCATGTTTTCGCAGGCGGGCACGACGCCGACGACGTTGATCGGCAGTTCCAGTTCTGCAACCGCCTTGAACGTGCCCAGCACGCTCGCCGCGCCGCTCATGTCGAACTTCATTTCATCCATGCCGGGCGGCGGCTTGAGTGAAATGCCGCCGGTGTCGAACGTCACGCCCTTGCCGACCAGCACGACCGGCGCCTTGCTGCGCTCCGCGCCGTGGTACTCGAGCACGATCAGGCGCGCGGGTTCCTCGGTGCCTTCGGTGACCGAGAGGAATGAACCCATCTTGAGCTTGCGGCAGTCGGCTTCGTTGAGGATGCGCGTCCTGATGCTGCGGTAGTCGCGCGCCAGTGTTTTCGCGGCGTTCGCGAGATACGACGGCGTGCAGACATTGCCCGGCTGGTTGGCCAGGTCGCGCATCAGCGACATGCCGGCAACGATGCCGCGCCCATGTTCGATGCCGCGTTCGACGCTGCTGCGATCGCTGCGGACGGCGGCGACGCCGAAGCGCGTGAGACGCGACTTCGCCCGCTTGTTGGCCGTCTTGTGATCCGGAATGCGATAGGCCGAGTTGCCGGCGACTTCGGCGGCGATGCGCGCGCGCGAATAGCTGTCCGCATCTTTCACGGCTTCCAGTGCGAGATAGTTGACGGCTTCGCGCGCGTTCGTCTTGCCGATCGCCGTCAGTGCCGCAGTGAGCGCACGTCGATACTGTTTGCGATTGAACGCGCCCTTGGCGCCCAGGCCGATGGCGACGATGCGTTCGCACGGGCCGCCGTCCAGATCCGCGAGCGTGACGACCTCGCCGGTCTTGCCGCGCAGGTCGCCCTTCTTCACCAGCTTCGCCAGGCGTCCGCCGCTGCGGCCATCGATCTCCGCTGCGGCATCGGACAGGACGCCCTTGTCGTAGATGCCGACGATCGCGCACTCGGTGCGCTGACGCGCGGGCACGCTGGTGGTCGCGAAAAATTCCATGGGCCGTCCTCTTCTTAAGGTTTACGCCGGATGCCGTGTCGCTTAACGTATGCGCCGGCAGAACGAAGGCCGGAGATTCGCGGCATTCGCGGGCTGTCGACCGATCGCTTCGGGGTCGTTTCGGCGGGGTGCGTAGTCTACCCGATCCGATCCGCCTGAAACCTGCCGGCCCGGAACCCGTTCGGTGCCGAAATCCGCCCTGTTCGCGCTGAGGTATTCGCGCTGCGTACGCTCGATCGCTATGTCTTTCGCGAAGTCGCCGTCACCTGGCTGGCCGTGACTGTCGTGCTGCTTGCGATCCTGCTGGCCAACCAGTTGGCGCGCGTGCTGTCGCAGGCTGCGGCCAACGATTTTCCCCGCGATGTCGTCTTTGCCCTGATCGGGCTTACGACCACGGGCAACCTGTCGATCATCATGCCGATCGGCTTCTTCCTCGCCATCATGCTGGCGCTGGGCCGGCTGTATCACGAGAGCGAGATGGCAGCGATCCAGGCCTGCGGTGTCGGCCCGGCGGGCCTGTTCCGGCCGATCACGGTGCTGTGCATCGTCATCGTGGCGCTGCTGGCGTGGCTGTCCTTCACGGCGATTCCGGCGGCCAGCGCGCGCGCCCAGGCCATCCGTGCCGAAGCGCTGCGCGATGCGCAGTTCGGGCTGCTCGAGCCAGGCCGGTTCCGTACCTTCGGCGGCGGCAACATCGTGTTCTATGCCGAGCGGGTGGACGACAACGGCATCCTGCACAACGTGAATGTGTTCATCGAGCATCCGGCAAAGAAGGAGCCTTTGACCGAGGGCGAAAAAGTCCAGGCACCGAGCCGGTTCGAGATCTGGACGGCGACGCGCGCCGAACAGCGCGGCGCAGGCCAGGCCGAGCAGACGTTCGTGCTCTACGACGGCGAGCGCTACGAAGGCGTGCCGGGCGAAGGCCAGTTCCGCATCATCAAGTTCAGCGAGGGCGGCATTCCGATCCGCCTCGGCGAGCCGACGGGCAGGGCGGCGAAGGCAGAGATGAAGACGACGCCCGAGCTGCTGGAATCCACCGATGCCAAGGACATTGCCGAGCTGCACTGGCGCATCGCGACGCCGGTGAGCGCGCTGGTGCTGATGGCGCTGGCGGTGCCGCTGGCGCGCCTGCGTCCGCGTCAGGGCCGCTTCGGCAAGATGGGCATCGCGATCCTCGCGTACTTCATTTATCAGCAAGGCCTGGTCGCGGCGCGCACCTGGATCGAGAACGGTGTGATGCCGCAGTTCCTCGGGCTGTGGTGGGTTCATGCGCTTGCACTGGTCGCAGCGGCCTGGTTGCTGATCCGCGCCTATCCCATCGGGCGGGTGCGGCCTGTCGCGGCGGTGGGCTGACATGTCCCTCCTGTCGCGATACGTGATGCGGGCGGTCATCGGCTACACGCTGCTGGTGTTGCTGGTGCTGCTCGTGCTCAACGGCCTGTACCTGCTCATCACGCAGCAGGACGAGGTCGGTGTCGGCAACTACACGGCGATGAATGCGCTGCTGTATGTCGGACTGAACATGCCGCAGACCGCTTTCGACATGCTGCCGATCGCCTCGCTGATCGGTGCGCTGCTGTCGCTCGGCAATCTCGCCCGCTCTCTGGAGCTGGTGGTAATTCGTGCGGCGGGCGTGTCGGTGGTGCGTATTGGAGCGTGGGTATTCGGCGCCGGCGTGTTGTTGATGGGCGCAACGTGGATGCTCGGCGAATACGTGGCGCCGCCGATGGAGCAGTACGCCCGCGAAATGAAGACCTTCCAGAAATTCCAGGACTACAGCATGGCCGGCAATCGCGCGGCCTGGGCGAAAGACGGCGATACGATCCTGTCGGTGCAGCGCCAGAGCGCGGAGAACAGTTTCGGTGGTGTGTATGTTTTCGAGTTCGATGCGCAGCGCCGGCTGAAAAGCATGGGCAAGGCGGGCAGCGCCGATATCGATGCGCTGAACCGCTGGGCGCTGAGCGATTACCGGCAGTCGAAGATCGAGGGCGACCGGATCGTCCCCGAGCAGCATCCGTCGACGATCCTGCCGACGAATGTGTCGGCCGAGTTCCTGGGGCTCGCGGCCATCAAGCCGGACGCCATGCCCGTGCGCGCGCTGTTCAGCTATGTCGCGCACCTGAAGCGCAACGGCCTGGATGCGGACTCGGCCGAAGCGGCGATGTGGGCGCGCATTGCGCGGACGGTGGCGGTCGCCATCATCGTCGTGCTCGCCGTGCCGTTTGCGTTCGGGCCGATGCGATCGACCGGCACCGGCGCGCGCACCGTCGTGGGCATCATGGTGGGCGTCGTCTTTCTGCTGCTGGCGCGCCTCATGGACAGCAGCGGCGCAATCTTCGATCTGCCTCCCATCCTGGTCGGCTGGACCCCAACGTTGGTGCTGGCCCTCGTCACGGGAATCGCGGTGTCTCGTGTCCGCTGAGGTGGCGGCGATCCCGGTGCGTCCTTCTGCTGGCGTCTTCCGGCGCCTCGGCGCCATGGTCTACGACTGCCTGCCGATCTTTGCGTTCCTGGTGGTCGCGACACTGCCGTTCCTGCCGTTCCTGAAGGGCCGCGTGCTGGTGGTCGAGGAGGTGGGCTGGCTCGCACATCTGTATCACCTCGTGCAGGTCGCGGTCGTCGCCGGATTCTTCATCTTCTTCTGGACGCGCCGCGGGCAGACCATCGGCATGCTGGCCTGGCGTCTGCGTCTGCAGCGTCTCGATGGCTCGCTGCTTTCTGTGAGCGATGCCGTGAAGCGGCTCGGTGCCGTGTTCGTCCTGTGCGTGCCCTTCCTGATCGGCTACTGGTGGATCTGGCACGATTGGCCGAAGACGCCGCGCATCGTCGCGAATTGCGTTGCTCTCACGCCGCTGGTCGCCGCGTATCTGTGGATCTGGATCGATCGCGACAGGCTCGCGTGGCCGGATCGATGGACGAACACGCGCGTGGTCGTGGTGCCGAAGCGCAATCGCTGA
>CAYWHG010000078.1:11114-21294 GCA_964457865.1 uncultured Steroidobacter sp. | reverse complement strand
GCAGCTCTCCATTAGCGTGCGCGGTGTTTTTAGCAGTCAGGTCCGATATGCGCGCGTCAATGTTCATTGCGGTGGCTCTGCTGTCCGCGACTCATCCCCTCACGAGCCTGGCCGACACGGATTACTCCGCCGTCGTGAAGCAGCCCTACGTCCGCAACGCCGCCGTCAAGCGTGTGGCGGTCATGCCGGTGACCTGCCCCGAAAACATCGATTGCAAGGGCCTGGTCGAACGGCTGGAAAAGTCGCTGCGCAATGCGGGCGGACTCGAGCCGGTATCGCCGTTGGCGGTGAGTAGCGTCATGCGCAATGCGCAGATCACCACGATCAACTACGAGACGCGCTACATCCTCGCGGAGGGGCTCACGGTCGATGCGTTCGCGGTGCTCGAAGTGCGGCAGGCGGCCGTGGAGAAAGGCGAAACCACGTACGTGAAAATGGGCGTGGCGAAAGTTCCGCAGGAAGGCGCCACGATCAAGCATGTGCAACTGGCGCTGCAGATGGTGGCGAAGGACGGCAAGGTGCTGCTCGATGCCACCGGCGAAGCGCATCTCACCAATTCGCTGCGCGGCCTCAGCGGCATTGCCGAGCGCGTGTGCGAACGGATGGTCGAGGAAGCCATTCCCCGCAAGGACTGAGCGTCCTGTTCAGAACGCCAGCCCGGCGTCGTCGGCCGGCTGCGGATGTCGTGCATGTCACCTACTGACGGGGCACACTTCCGCTCCCGGCATTCTGAAGAGGAAACGACATGACGACTTCCCTGTACGACGTCCCGGTCAGGAAGATCGATGGCAGCGACGGCAGTCTCGGCGACTATCGCAACAAGGTGTTGCTGGTGGTCAATGTGGCGTCCAAGTGCGGCCTGACACCCCAGTACACGGGCCTGGAATCGCTGTACCAGGACAAGCGCGGCGCCGGGCTCGAAGTGCTCGGATTTCCTGCCAACAACTTCCGCGGCCAGGAGCCGGGCACGGATGACGAAATCCGCGATTTCTGCTCGACCAGTTACGACGTCCACTTCCCGCTGTTCTCGAAGATCTCCGTCGTCGGCGCCGACCAGCATCCGCTGTACGCCACACTGACGTCGGCACAGCCGCAGGCGATCGGCGACGGCCCGTTCCGCGAACGCCTCAAGGGCTATGGCATCGAGACGGGCCAGCCCACGGACGTGCTGTGGAACTTCGAGAAATTCCTGGTCAACCGCAAGGGCGAAGTGGTGGCGCGGTTCGCGCCCGATGTGGCTGCGGACGATCCGCGGCTGGTGGCGGCGATCGACGCCGAGCTGGCGAAGAAATAGAGAAGGAATGTAGTCACCCCCGCGTAGGCGGGGGTGACAGGATCAATCAGGCGTCCGGTACCGCCTTCGCGACACTCACTTGTTCGGCTTGTACGTGAATTTCTGCCCCGCGACCGTCGCCTCGTACATCAGTCCGCCCTTCGCGACCGTGAACACGGCCACGCCGTCCTGATAGTTTCCAGCCGTCGTGGCATTGTGTTTCGTGCCGCTGGCCCCGGCACCCGAGCCGGCCGTCGATGCCGTCGCCGACGCGCTCGCCGTGATTGCGGTTGCGTGTACGGTGGCCGCCAGCTCGAAATTGCCGGCCGTGAACTTGTCGAAGGCCGCCTTGTTCTCGAAGAAGATGATTTCGCTGAAGGCCTCGCCGCCGGCCTGAAAGCCGATGCTCAGCTGCGTGATCGAGGTGTCGCCGACGTACTTGCCGTGCTGGTACACGCGACCGGTGCCATGCGCGGCCCCGACGACGAGCCCGCCCTTGCCGACCGTCGGAAATACCGCGTAGCCGTAGGCGTTGTTGAAGAAGGCGCCGCTCTTGCCGGCCTTCTTGAATACGTTGATGGTGTCGACGTATTCGTCCGCGTGCACCGTGACCGCCGCAAACGCCAGCAGGGCGCCGAGCATCACTGTGGAAAGCGTGGATTTCATGGTGCTGTTTCTCCGCGTTTGAAGAATCGTCAGTCTGTTGCCGGTTCCTTGTCCAGTGTGAACGGTTGACCGGCGATGGCGGTTCCCACTGGCAACGGGCACAGCTTCCGGCGAACATGGCGGCGACCTCAGGCAACCTCGGTCCGACGCCATGAATCATCCCCCCGGAGAGACCTGTCCCTTCGAGTTCAACTTCGATCCCGCCACGTTCAAGGTGGGCGATACCGTCAGTTACCGGATTCCGGAACAGTTTGGCGACATGCCCTTCGTCGGCATCCTGCTCGCTGTGGGCGAGGACTGGGTCGAGATTTCGCCGAACGATCCCACCGATCCCGACCGACGCATGCGCGGCACGCGCACCAGCCGGCCGGTGGTCAGCGCGAAGGAGGCGCTGGCCTGAGGAGATTCTGATCGCTGTACTCGTCATTCCCGCGCAGGCGGGAATCCAGCAGCTACTTCGCCAGTCGCAGGTGTTTCTGAAAGAACCCTGCCATCACGTCGAAGGCCTCGCGCGATTCCGGCAGATCGATGTCGTAGAAGAACGCGTGACCCAGTCCGTCCCAGACATGCAGATCGGCGTCGACGCCCGCCTTCACGAGTTCGCGATGGGTGTTGATCGTGGCGCTCATTTCCATGGCGCGTGAGGCCGAGATCAGCAGGGTCGGCGGAAAGCGCTTCAGCAGGTCCGGCGCCAGGATCGGCGAAGCGAGCGGATTGACGAGATCCGCGTCGGCGAAATAGTTTCGCGGTGATGTCGGACGCGGCGGCAGCGCGGCGAACGGTCGTGCATAGGCGCGGCTGTCGCCGCCCCAGCGGGCATCGGCCGAGGCGCAGAAGATGCCCAGCGCCGCCGGCATCGGCAGCTTCTCCTTGTCGAACCAGGCCATCGCTTCGGCGGCGAGCAGCCCGCCGGCGGAACAGCCGAAGATGGCGATGTCTTCTGGCTTGTAGGTCTTCAGCAGTTCGCGATAGACGCTCGCGACATCTTCGCTCGCTGCGGGGAACGTGGTCTCCGGCGCCTGCCGGTACGTGATGCTGACGATCTCGACCTGCGCAAGCGCCGCGAGCGGAATTGATTCGACCATGCCGGTCGAACCCGCTTCACCCATGACGAAGCCGCCGCCGGGCAGATTCAGCAGGATCTTGCGCTTGTTCGCTGTCGGGATCGGCTTGACCGGCGTGGCATACACCGCGGGCACGCCGGCGATCGTCGTCGTGCGCGTGGTCACCGGATACAGTTCGGCCAGATGCCGGGTTCGCGCTGCCATGAGTTCCGGCATGCGCTTGCGCAGTTCGCCGACCTTGCCGGCTGCGAGCGCCTGGAACATGCCGGCTTCGGGATCGGTCGGCTGTCGCGGCAGCGCGGTCTTTGCTGCATCGCTCAGATAGGGCGAGGGCGGCAGGCTGAACGATGGAACGATCACGGTGCCGTCTGCCTCGATGGCGCCGGTGTTGTTCTGAGCGAGCGCCAGTCCCGACAGACTCGATGCGACAGCGACTGCGCAGTACGCGCCACGCCGGAATACGGATCCTGCTGACAGCATTTCATTCCCCCGATCGATCGTTATGCGACGGCGGAAGACTACCAGCTTGACACTGTCGCGGAGCCCGCCGAACGTTGCGCGGGCGTGAACCCCCGGAGAGAGCCGACATGTTGAAGCAGGTGTTACTTCTGAAGCGTCGTCCGGGCATGAGCCGCGAGGAATTCATCGACTACTACGAGAATCATCATTCGAAACTCGTCGAGCCCTTCATGACGCAGGCACGCCGGTATGTGCGTCGCTATGCGACGCCGCAGAAAAATCCGATCACCGGCGCCGTCGTCGAACTGGATTTCGATGTCATCACCGAGATCTGGTGGGACTCGCGCGAAGATCTCAAGGCAGCCGGCCGGAAGATCGTCGAGAGCGGCATCTCGCGTGCGATCTACGAAGACGAAGAGAAACTCTTCGCGACACATGACAATCCGATCTTCTTCGTCGAGGAATACGACAGCGTCCTGTCGCATGGCGCGGGGCCATCGCAATGAGTGCCGGTAAAGCCGGTTTCGGCTCGCTGCTCTGGATTGGAATTTTCTGCGTCGCCGGCGCGACAGCTGCGGCCGAAAGCGAGTCGCCGGCGAATCCGCCCACCGTGGCCGGCTGGAGCGAAATGCTCGCCGGTCTGCAGCAGCTGCCCGACCGCATGCTCGTGAAGCTGCCGCTGTCGATGCAGAGCGATCCGCAGATACGACAGGAAGTGGGGCGTGTGGCGCTCGCGGCGCTGGCTTCTTCGGCCATCGATGCGCTCGGCAGCGACGGCGACCATCCGGTGTTTCTGCCGCAGATCGGTCACACGCTGAATGTGGGACAGCCGAATGCCGATACCGTGTATCTCACCGCGCGCATCGCGCCGGGCGGCAGCTATCGCATTCGCGGCACGCGCGGTTCGCTGCGCATGGCCAATGTCAGTCAGAGCGGACCGATGCCGTTCGAGCCGGGCTGGCAGCGGCCTGCGCCGGGTGCGAATCGCATTTCGCACGACCTGAACGCACTGCGCGTCGACGCGCAGGGACGATTCGACGTGCTGCTGAGTCCGCAGCGTCCCGCGGATCATCGCGGCGACTGGTGGCCGCTCGAAGCCTCGACGACGCGTCTGCTGGTCCGCCAGGTCAGCGCCGACTGGCACAGCGAACGCGATCCGGCGCTCTCGATCGAGCGTATCGATGTGCCGGTGCAGCGCGACCGTCCTGCGGCGGCCGCGCTGGAGCAGCGGCTGCGCCAGTTGCCGGCCGCGACGGCGTTCATCGCGACGCTGTTCGTCGATCACGTCGCGCAGCTGCGCAGCCAGGGCTTCGTCAACAGGCTCAAGGTATTCGATGTTGTGCAGATGGGCGGGCTTGCCGGCCAGTTCTACTACGAAGGCGCGTATGACCTGCGCGACGACGAAGCGTTGATCGTCGAGGCGACCGTACCGAAAAACTGCGTGTATCGCTCGATGATCCTGACCAACGATCTCTACGAGACGACGGACTGGTACAACAACCAGAGCAGTCTCAACGATGCACAGGCGCTGCCCGACGACGACGGCGTGCTGCGCATCGTGGTGTCATCGAAGGATCCGGGCGTCGCGAACTGGCTGGATACGGCGGGATATTCGACCGGTGTCATCCAGGGCCGCTGGTTTCAGTGCGATTCACAGCCCGTGCCCGGCGTGCGCAAGGTGGCGCTGGCGGATATTCCCGGCGTGCTGCCGCGGACTACGGAAATCGTCACGCCGGCAGAACGCGAGCGCCTCGTGCGCGAGCGTCGCGCGGCGTATCAGGAGAGGCCGCTGTGGTGAGTCGCGCGTAGTCTGAATCCGTTCGTGCTGAGCTTGTCGAAGCACTCTGGCCAAGGAAGCCCTTCGACAAGCTCAGGGCGAACGGAAATTTGGTTCAGATTCAGTTGTTACAGGCCACTAGCGTCGCGAGCCGCGTCGGCGCCCGCGTCGTTCCGGCTTGAACGCCCGCAGCTGCAGCTGCGCCGCCTCCAGCGCCGTTTCAACGGAGGAATAACCGCCCATCCTGTCGAACAGATCGCCGGTGGTCACAGGTTTGTGAGTCGAGCGCTCGTAACCGAAGCCATGGGCCTCGGCAAAAATCCGCACATAGGCGCGGTCGTCATTCAGGAGGTCGACGAGTGTTCGCATTCGATTGAAATGGCGAGTCAATCCAGCCGACATAATGTAAACGAAAGGGATTCGTCGGGAATGAGAGGCGGATCACACCATTGATCATCGATGTGAGACCTGCAGCAACGCCGCCGGTCAGGCATTGGCGGCCTTCGATTTCACTTCCGCCACCGTGAAACCTGCGGTCTGCTTGTAGCGTGCGGCGATTTCCTCCAGCTCCGACTGCGGGATGACGTCGTTGACGTGCCTGAATCCCTGGGGCGCGCGCTGTTCGGCGATCTGCATCACCTGTTCCGGCCCGTTCTGCCGGTTCGACAGCACGATCTTCGCGGTGGCCGGCAGGCGCGCGGCCTCGTATTCGGCGAGCGCCGCAGCGATGTCCTGCGTCTGCAGGGATTTCGCCAGGCACTCGGCGTCCAGGATGGCCTGCGATGCGCCATTCGAGCCGATCGGATACATCGGATGTGCGGCATCGCCGAGCAGTGTGACGCGCCCGTGCGTCCAGCCCGGCAGCGGGTCACGATCGACCAGCGGGAATTCGTAGACGAAGGTCGCTTCCTCGATGAGTCGCGGCACGTCCAGCCAGTCGAACTTCCAGTCGGCGAAAGGCGCAGCGAACCGCGATTTGGGGACCTCCGCATTCCAGTCCTGCGGAGGCGGCGAGTCGTACGGGACGGACAGCTCGGCAATCCAGTTGATGAGCGAGCGGCCGCGCTGTGCAGCGGCCTGCGAGATCGGATAGCAGACGAATTTCTGATCCGGGTGTCCCGCCATGATCATGCTGCGACCGTCGAGAAAGGGTTCCGCCTCGGTGACCGAGCGCCACAGGATGCGTTTGGCGAACCGCGGCAGGCCTTCGTGCGGATACATCGCTCGACGCACCAGTGAATGGATGCCGTCGGCGCCGACCAGCGCGCAGCCGCGCACTTCGAACTCGCCCGTGCCGTCGGTGCGCAGGAAGTCGGCGGTCACTGCGTCAGCGGTCTGGTTCACGGCTTCGTAGCCGGCGCCGGTCACGACATTCTTCGGCCCGAGGCGCGCGAGCGCCGCGCGATACAGCATCAGGTGCAGTTCGCCGCGGTGAACCGAGTATTGAGGTACAGGATATCCCGCCGCCAGGCCGCGGGGTTCGCGCCAGATCGGTTGACCGAATTTGTTGTAGTACGAGAGGCTCGAGGTCTGGATCGCTGTCGCTGCGAGTTCGTCGGCGAGGCCCAGTTCATGGAGCACGCGCGCCGCATGCGGCAGCAGATTGATGCCGACGCCGAGCGGCCTGAGTTCCGGTACGCGTTCGAACACGCGCACGGGAATGCCGCGTTGATCCAGACACAACGCAAGCGTCAGGCCGCCGATTCCGCCGCCGGCGACAATCACAGGCAAAGTCATGCAGATCCTCCCCAATGAGGGCGGGCATCGTAACCCAGCCTCGGAGATCTGCCGAGAGAGCGGGCCAGTGTCATTTTGTCGGGTGAACTGAGAAGAAGATCTCCACGGGGAACACGGGGAATCACGGGGTGGGAAGGGAAGCCCTCTCTGGACATTTCCTTCCCCCGTGTTTCCCCGTGGAGTTCTTCTTCTTCCTCTTGGGCTAGCGTTTCATGCTGCGGGCCATGGCCTGCAGTGCGTCGTGTCGTGGCATCGACAGCAGTCGCTCGAAGCTCGCCTTGTAGTGTTCACTGGGAATGTAGGTCGGTCCGTTGCGCAAGTTTTCCAGCGTCATCCGCGCCACGTCGTCCGGTGACATCAGGTGCTGCAGCGTCGCCGGATCGATACCCTGCAGTCGCGGTGCTTCGGTATCGGTTGCGCCAGGGCACAGCGTCAGCACGTCGATGCCTTCGGGCGTCAGCTCGGCCCACAGCCCTTCGCCCAGGCTGACGACGAATGCCTTGCTGGCCGCGTAGGCGGTGGAGAAGGGCACGCCCATCAATCCTTCGATCGAACTCGTCAGCACGATGCCGCCCCTGCCGCGCGTACGCAGCCGCGGCACGAAGCCGCGCGCCAGCAACATCGGCACATGACAATTCACCATCAGCAGGTGGCTCATCGTCTGCGGATCGCCGTGGTCGTAGGCACCCTTGAAGCCGAAGCCGGCGTTGCTGATGACGAGTCCGATATCCAGCGATGCGGTGGCATCGAGCATCTGCTGCGCGGCGTCCGCTGCGGCGAGGTCGATCGGACAGACCGTGACCCGAACGCCATGTTTCGCCGTCAGAGCCGTGGCCAGTTCTTCGAGTCGCTGTGCACGCCGTGCGACCAGCACGAGATCGAGCCCCCGAGCCGCGAGCAGTTCAGCGAACGATCTGCCGATGCCAGAGGATGCGCCGGTCACGAGTGCGGCCGGACCATAGCGGTTGAAAAAATCGTCTTGCATCACACGCTCTCACTGCGTTCCCGAAGGCGTCGACAGCATAGTGCTGCCCAATGGGTCGTCTGCGGAAAATTGCTGTCGACAGCGGGACGCAGGATGGCGGAAGAGAAGAGCCGCAAAAGACCGCAAAAAGAAAGACAGACTTAGGGTCGTGGGTAGTTGGCCGTGAGCGCCGTGTCGGGAGGGCTTTGCTGGAACGCCGTGAACCCATCCATGGGGGCTCCGGCGCGCGCATCCCTGCGCGCGACGGTCCAGCAAAGCCCTCCCGACACGACACTCACTGCGGCAGTGGCATCGTCAAGCGATTCGAAGAGAAGAGCAGAAACCATCCATTTCTTTTATGCGGTCTTTTGCGGCCTCTTCGACCTCTTCGACCTCACGGACGAAGCCGTGCCGAGATTCCTCGACGCACGCGCCAGTTCGAGGAACGCCCGCAGATAGTCGATATCGCCGTCGGCTTCGCGCACGCCGAGATGAATCTGTTTCGCGATTCCCTTCCTGCCGAGGCGCAGCGGCACGATCGGCAGCTTGGTCGCGTATTCCTCCACCAGCCAGCGCGGCAGCGCGGCCACGCCGCGGTGGCTCGCCACCATCTGCAGCATGATGTCGGTGGTCTCGATGGTTTTGTGACGCTTCGGCAGGATGCCCGCGGGTGCGAGGAACTGGTTGTAGATGTCGAGGCGGTCGGTCTCGACCGGGTAGGTGATCAGCACCTCGTCGGCCAGTTGTTCGGGCAGCACATGCGATGCGTCCTTCAGGGCGTGCTGCGGTCCCACGACCAGCACCTGTTCGTAGTCGAAGACGGGCTCGAACCTGAGTCCGCGCCGATGCAGCGGATCCGGTGTGACCAGCACATCGATCTCGTGGCCGAACAGTGCGCCGATGCCGCCGAACTGGAATTTCTGCTTTACGTCGACGTCGACATCCGGCCAGCGGCTCAGGTACGGCGACACGATCTTCAGCAGCCACTGGTAGCAGGGATGACATTCCATGCCGATGCGCAGCGTGCCGCGATCGCCTTTCGCGAACTGGCGGATGCGTTCTTCGGCGTGGTCGAGTTGCGGCAGCACGCGGTTCGCGACCGCGAGCAGGTACTCGCCGGCCTGTGTGAGCCGCAGCGTCCGTCCTTCGCGATGCCAGATCTGCGTTGTCACCTGCTGTTCGAGCTTGCGAACCGTATGGCTGAGCGCCGATTGCGTGAGGTGCAGCTTTTCTGCGGCGGCGGTCAGCGACCCATACCGGTCGACGGCGCGCACGATCTCCAGGTGAATTCTTTGCAGCATGACGGACCATGAATAGAACTAATGGATGGTTGAAGTAATACCATTTTTATTCATGAAGATGCAGCCCTAGCATCCTCGCGTCCACCGTCACAGGAACGCGACTCATGGCCGTCACCCACAATCTCGGTTTCCCCCGCATCGGCGCTGCGCGCGAGCTGAAGTTCGCGCTCGAGTCCTACTGGAAGGGGCAGTCTTCGCGCCAGGCGCTGGAGTCGCTGGGCGCGTCATTGCGCGCACGACACTGGACGGCGCAGGCGGCGCTCGATTTCGTGCCGGTCGGCGACTTCTCGTTCTACGACCAGGTGCTCGACATGAGCTTCATGCTCGGCAATGTGCCCGAGCGCGTCCGCGAGTTTCACGGCGACGCGCTCGACAATTATTTCCGCGTGGCGCGCGGCCGAGCGGCGCAGACCGCCGACGATCATGCGGCGTGCTGCGGCGGCGTACAGGCCGGTGAAATGACGAAGTGGTTCGACACCAACTATCACTACATCGTGCCGGAGTTCAGCGCGTCGACGACATTCGCGCTGGATGCCTCGCGTCTGCTCAGTCAATGGCAGCAGGCGCGCGGGCTCGGCGTGAAGGCGCGACCCGTCATCATCGGTCCGGTAACCTATCTGTGGCTGGGAAAGACCAAGGATGGGTCGAATCGCCTCGATCTGTTGCCGAGACTGCTGCCGGCCTACGTGGAACTGCTGTCGCGGCTCGCGGCACAGGGCGCGGAATGGGTACAGATCGACGAGCCCGCGCTGGTGACCGAACTGGACGCTGAATGGCAGCGTGCCTATGCCACGGCCTACAAGGCGCTCCACGATGCGAAGGTAAAGCTGCTGCTCGCGACCTACTTCGGTTCGCTCGGCGGCAACCTGGAGCTGGCGACGGAGCTGCCCGTGCAGGGACTGCATGTCGATGCGACCCACGCACGCGAAGAGATCGATG
>CAYWHG010000078.1:0-11014 GCA_964457865.1 uncultured Steroidobacter sp. | reverse complement strand
ATCCTGTCGCTGCTGCCGATCTACAAGGTGCTGTCGCTGGGCGTCGTCAACGGTCGCAATATCTGGAAGACCGATCTGAATGCAGCGCTCGACTGGCTCGAACCCATCCAGCGGCGATTGGGCGAGCGCCTGTGGATCGCGCCGTCGTGCTCGCTGCTGCATGTGCCGGTCGATCTGGCGAGCGAACAGAAGCTGGACCGCGAGATCCGTTCCTGGCTGGCCTTCGCGTTGCAGAAGATCGATGAGATTCGCGTGCTGGCTACGGCATTGAACCGCGGTCGCGATGCGGTGCGGACAGAGCTCGCCGACAACCAGGCCGCGATTGCGGCGCGTCGCCGCTCGCCGCGCGTGCACAATCCAGCCGTGAAGGCAGCCGTGGCGCGGATCGATGCGGCACTGGGCGAACGCGTCTCTGCCTACGATATGCGCGCGAAGAAGCAGGCCGCGTTGTTGAAGCTACCCGCCTATCCGACGACCACCATCGGCTCGTTCCCGCAGACCGAAGAGATCCGCCAGGCCCGTGCGCAGCGTCGTGCCGGCACACTCGATGACGCCGGCTACACACTCAAAATGCGCGCCGAGATCGAGCGCAGCGTGCGTGAGCAGGAAGCGCTGGAGCTGGACGTGCTGGTGCACGGCGAAGCCGAACGCAACGACATGGTCGAGTACTTCGGCGAACAGCTGGAGGGGTACGCCTTCAGTCAATTCGGGTGGGTGCAGTCTTACGGCTCACGCTGCGTGAAGCCGCCGATCCTGTTCGGCGACATCAGCCGGCCGCGGCCCATGACCGTGGACTGGATCAGGTACGCGCAGTCGCTGACCGACAAGCCGATGAAGGGCATGCTTACGGGGCCGGTGACGATCCTCAACTGGTCCTTCGTGCGCGACGATCAGCCGCGCCGCGTGTCGTGCCACCAGCTCGCACTTGCCATCCGCGAAGAAGTGCTGGATCTCGAAAAGGCCGGCGTACGCGTGATCCAGATCGACGAGGCGGCGTTGCGCGAGGGGCTGCCGCTGCGTCGTTCGCAATGGAACGAATACCTGCGGTGGGCGGTGGACTCGTTCCGCATCACCGCGAACGGCGTGCAGGACGAAACCCAGATCCACACGCACATGTGCTATTCGGAGTTCAACGACATCATCGCGTCGATCGCCGACATGGATGCCGACGTGATCACGATCGAAACGTCGCGCTCGGACATGGAACTGCTGGATGCGTTCGAGAACTTCCGTTACCCGAACGAAATCGGCCCGGGCGTCTACGACATCCACTCGCCGAACATTCCGACGCAGGACCACATCGTGCAGCTGATGCGCAAGGCGGCGGAGCGAATTCCGGCGCAGCGACTGTGGGTCAATCCCGATTGCGGCCTGAAGACGCGCAACTGGGCGGAGGTGGTCCCGGCGCTGCGGAATATGGTGGCGGCGGCGAAGACGCTGCGGGAGAGTCGCTGAAGCCGGAAAAGAGTTTCACACGGAGTTCACGGAGGGCACGGAGAGAGAAACTGCTTTCTCCGTTCTTGCCCTCCGTGCCCTCCGTGAACTCCGTGTGAAATCCGGCTCTTATCTGCGCGCCGACAACGGCTCCGCCCGCGCGCCCAGACCACCACCGACCGCCAATGCCAGATCGACCGTATTGAGCAGCGCATCGCGCTGCGCGGCGACGAGATCGATCTCGGCCTGGAACAGTCCGCGGCGCACGTCGAGCAGATCGATGTAGGCGATGTCGCCCTGGTCGTAGCGCAGCTCGGCGAGTTCGGTGGCGCGCCTGAGCGCGGCGACCTGATCCGCATTCGCCTGGCTCACGCCGGCGATGAGCGATTGTCCCTGCAGCGAATCCAGCACTTCGCGAAACGCGTTCTGTACGGTGCTGGCGTATTGCGCCTTGCGCTCCTCGCGGACGGCCTCGCTGCGCTTCAGGTTCGAGCGCAGGCGACCCCCCTGGAAGATGGGCTGCAGGATGCCGCCGGCAACGGACCAGGCTTCGGCAGGCGACTTGAACAGATTGTCGAGATCGGGGCTCACCGAGCCGAATGCACCGGTGAGGCTGATGCTCGGGAACATCTGCGCGCGCGCCACGCCGATGTCATAGGCCGACGCGTTCAGCGCCGCTTCGGCGGCGCCGATGTCCGGCCGGCGCTCCAGAATGCTGGAGGGCAGGGCAGCCGGCAGCGTCACCATCGACGGCAGCCTGATCTGCTCGGCGCGGATCGCGCGGTCGACCAGGTCCTGCGGTGAACGACCGAGCAGTACACCCAGCGCATTCGTGCGCCGTACGACATCCAGTTCGAGCTGATGCACCGACGTGCGCGTCGCTGCCGTGTCGGCTTCGGCGCGCTTGAACGTGAACTCGTCGCTCTCGCCGGCATCGAAGCGCAGCTTCTCGATGCGCAGCGATTCTTCGCGCGTCGAGAGGGTGTCGCGGCCGCTGGCGAGCTGCTGTGCGGCGGCAATCAGGCTGAAGTAGCTGCGTGCCACATCGCCGGTGAGGCTGAGTTTCGTGGCTTCGCGGCCGTACTCGGTATTCAGCAGCTGTTCGCGGGCCGATTGCGAGGCGCGCAGGTACTTGCCCCACAGATCGAGTTCGAAGCTGGCCCCGCCCTGCACGGTGTAGATCGTGCGATGCAGTTCCAGACCCGGCGTCGTGTTCACGTAGGCACTGTCCTTCGAGCGCGTGACATTGCCCTGCAGGTCGACCGCCGGCCAGCGATCCGCATTGGTGATGCCGAGCACCGCGCGCGACTGCGCGACCCGTGCAGCAGCCACTGCCACGTCGGGATTGTGATCGAGCGCTTCCTCGACCAGCGAGTTCAGCGTCGCATCGTCGAACAGGGTCCACCAGGGATCGGGCAACGCCACGGTCTGTGCCGCCTGTTCGGGCAGCGCCGTGGGCAGCGGCAGTTCGGGCTTCTGCGGATCGACGCGGGAGACGACACAGCCACCCAGCAGTCCCGACACTGCGGCAACCAACAGGATATTGCGCATTGACACTTTCTTGCTCATGGCGACAGGAACCTTACGAAGCGCCCTTCGGCTGCGGCTCCGATTCCTCGACCGGGGCTGCGTGGGCATGCGTGACGTCACGCGTGTGGCGTGCGACCCAACGGAAGAACATGGGTACGAAGAAGGTGGCGATGAAGGTCGCCGCCAGCATGCCGCCGATGACGCTGGTGCCGAGCGAATGCCGGCTTGCGGCGCCCGCGCCGCTGCTCAATGCAAGCGGCAGCACGCCGAAGATCAGCGCCAGCGACGTCATGATGATGGGGCGGAAGCGCAGCTTCGCGCCTTCGATCGCCGCGTCCGTGAGCGACATGCCTTGCTGGTGCTTCATCAGCGCGAACTCGACGATCAGGATCGCATTCTTCGCCGCGAGTCCCACCAGCGTGAGCATGCCGATCTGGAAGTAGATGTCGTTCTCCAGTCCGCGCAGCGTGGCGAACAGGAAGGCGCCGAAGGCGGCGAACGGCACGGCGAGGATCACCGCCAGCGGCAGCGTCCAGCGCTCGAACTGCGCGGCGAGGATCAGGAACACCATCAGCACACCGAGCACATACACGCTGTTCGAAGCGCCGCCGCTGACCTTCTCCTGGTACGCGGTGCCCGTCCACGCGAGCTGGTAACCCGCCGGCAAGGCTTCCTTCGCCACTTCCTCGACCACACGCAGCGCATCGCCCGAGCTGTAGCCGGGTGAGGCGCCGCCCATGACTTTCGCGGCCTTGAAGACGTTGAAGCGTTCGATGAATTCCGGTCCGGTGACCTCACGGATGCTGGCCACGGCGGTGAGCGGCACGAGTTCGCCCGACTTGGAGCGCACGTACACATTGCGGATGTCTTCCGGGTATGCACGGAACTTCGGCTCCGACTGCAATTGCACCTGATAGACGCGGCCGGAACGATTGAAGTCGTTGACGTACATGGCGCCGAATGTGGCCTGCAGCGTGTCGAAGACGTCAGTGACCGGCACGCCCAGCGACATGGCCTTCTCGCGATCCAGATCGATGCGCATCTGCGGCACGCTGGCGCTGAACGTCGTCATGACGCCGGTCAGCTCCTTGCGTTCCGACAGCGCGGCGACGAGCTTCTGCGCGGCGGCTTCGAGTTCCTTCACCGTGCCGCGTCCGCGCGACTGGACATAGCCTTCGAAACCGCCCGTCATGCTGAGTCCCTCGATGGGCGGCGGTGCCAGCGGCAGGAAGAAACCGTCCTTGACCTTGGCGCCCGCCGCGAAGGCGGCGCCGATCGCGGACTCGGGGCTGAGATCCTTGTCGCGGCCGCGCTCGTCCCAGTGCTTGAGCGGAATCCAGGTGATGCTGCCATTGGTCTTCATGGCGAACGTCAGCGCATCGAGACCGGAGATCGCGACGGCCGTCTCGATGGCAGGATGCTGGCGGATTTCGTCAGCCACCGTGTTCACCGATTTGATCGTGCGATCGAGCGATGCCGCGTCCTGCAACTGCCCGATGACGAAGATGTAGCCCTGGTCCTCGTTCGGCGCCAGCGAACTCGGAAGGTGGAAAAACAGACCGACCGTCACCAGCACCATGGCGCCGAATGTCGCCGTGGCGATGACGCCGCGATGCATGACGAACCTGACGCCGCGCTCGTAGCGGCCTGTCATGCGCGCGAACCAGTCGTTGAAACGCTGCAGCAGACCGGAGCTCACCGTGTGGTCCGGCTTCAGCAGCAGCGCGCACAACGCCGGCGTGAGCGTCAGGGCGACAAAGCCGGAGATGGCTACCGAGACCGAAATGGTCATGGCGAACTGGCGATACATCTCGCCGACCAGCCCGCCCATGAACGCCACCGGCAGGAAGACCGCGGTGAGCACCAGCACGATCGCGATGACAGGGCGCGTCACTTCATCCATCGCCTTCGCCGTTGCCGCGGGCGCCGGCAACTTCTCGGTCGTCATGATGCGCTCGACGTTTTCCAGCACGACGATGGCGTCGTCGACGACGATGCCGATCGACAGCACCATGCCGAACAGCGTCAGCATGTTGATCGAGAAACCGAGGACGTACATGGCGCCGAACGTGCCGATCAGCGATACCGGCACGGCCAGCATCGGGATGATGGTCGCGCGCCAGTTCTGCAGGAACAGCAGCACGACGAAGAACACCAGGATCATGGCTTCGATCAGCGTCTTGATGACTTCCTTGATCGCGACCTTCACATAGAGGTTCGTGTCGTAGGGAACCTCGTAGGCCATGCCCGACGGAAAGTCGGCGGAGAGTTCTTTCAGTCGCGCGTGAATGGCATTGCCGGTCTCCACGGCGTTGGCGCCGGGCTGCAGCATGATGCCGATGGCGACGGCCTGTTTGCCGCCGATCGTCGTGTTGGAGTTGTAGTTCTGTGCGCCGAGTTCGACGCGCGCGACATCGCCGAGTCGCACGATCGAGCCCGAGTCCGTCGAACGGATGACGATCCGCTCGAACTCCTCGGGAGTTTCCAGGCGACCCTGCGCGGTCACCGAGTAGGTGAAGTCGACGCCGCCGCCATTGGGCGCTTCGCCGACGCGGCCGGCGGCGAACTGCGAGTTCTGCTGGCGCACGGCTGCCGCGACATCCGACGGTGCGAGCCCCATCTGTGCAAGTTTGTCGGGCTGCATCCAGATGCGGATTGCATAGTTCTGGCCCCACATCTGTACGTCGCCGACGCCGCGGATGCGACGGATTTCATCGACGATGTTGAGCGAGGCGTAGCTGCTGAGCTGCAGGTCGTCGAGGCTGCCGTCGGGCGAGGTGATGCCCGCGATCATGAGCACGTTGGCCGCCGCCTTGCGCACGATGACGCCCTGGCGTCGCACTTCTTCGGGCAGGCGCGGCACCGCCGCCTGCACGCGGTTGTTGACGTTGATCGCCGCAAGATCCGGATCGGCGCCGATGTTGAACGTGACGTTGATCGCCAGCGTGCCGTCGCCGGAGTTCACCGACGTCATGTACAGCATGTTCTCGACGCCGTTGATCTGTTCTTCGAGCGGCGCGGCTACCGTCTCGGCAATGGTCTCGGCGGTCGCGCCGGGATACACGGCGGCGACCGTCACCATCGGCGGAATGATGGCCGGATACATCGAGATCGGCAGGGCACGGATGCCGCCGAGGCCCGCCAGCACGATGAATGCAGAAAGCACGCACGCGAAGATCGGGCGCGTGATGAAAAAACGCGAAAGCATGATCAGGACTCTTTCTGTGCGGGCGCCCTGGTCGCTTCGCCTTCCGCCTGCTTCGTTGCAGCATCGACGGAGACGGCGCTGACCTGGATGCCCGGCTGCACTTTCAATACGCCATCGACCACGAAGCGATCGCCGGCGGCGAGGCCGGACGTGATTACGACGTCATTGCGCATGCCGCGGCCGACGTGGACCGGACGCATTTCGATCTTGTCGTCCGCGCCGACGATCCAGACGAAGCTGCCCTGCGCGCTCGACATCACGGCCTTGCGCGGAATCGATACGACATTCGCCAGCGTCACGCCTTCGACGCGCGCGCGCACGAACTGCCCCGGGATGAGCTGCGCCGCCTTGTTGCCGAGCACGGCGCGCACCCGCACCGTGCCGGTCTGCACGTCGACCGCGTTGTCGACGAAGGTGAGCTTCGCCGCATCCTGATACTCGCTGCCGTCGTCGAGCAGCAGCTTGACCACGGGCGCGGCGTGCTTGCTTGCGGGGGCAAGTGAAGTACGCAGCAACACCGCCTCGGCTTCCGGCACCGAGAACTCCACGTACAGCGGATCGATCTGCACGATCCGGGTCAGCAGGCTCGAACCCTGATCGGTCGACACCAGGCTGCCTTCCGACAGTACTTCGCGACTCGTGAGGCCGCTGATCGGCGCGCGCACGTCGCTGTATTCCAGGTCGAGTTCGGCGGTCTTCCGCGCTGCTTCCGCCGCAGCGAGATTGGCCTGCGCCACCTCGAATGCGGACACGGCTTCGTCGCGACGACTCTGACTCACCGCGTTTTTTTCGAACAGCGGCAGTACGCGCTCCTTCTGGCGCCGCGCTTCATCCAGACGCGCCGTCGCCACCGACACTTCGGCACGCGCCGAGGCAAGACGGGCACGGATCGGTTCCGGATCGATCTGGAACAGTGTCTGGCCTTCGCGTACGCGGCTGCCTTCCTCGTAACGACGCTTCAGCAGGATGCCGCCGACGCGGGCCCGCACTTCGACTTCACGCGAACCGACGGTGCGCGCGGTGTAGGTGAGATCGAGCGGCACCGCCGACGAATCCACGGTCTGCACCGCCACTTCCGGCGGCGGCATCTGCATCTGTTCTTGCTTGTCGCCGCACGCGCTGAGTGCCAGCGCGAGTCCGGCGAATATTCCGATCCTGTGAATTCCGGTTTTCGACATAAAAATTACCTGCAGGCCTCGTCGGCCAGTTCCAGAAGCTTGTTCACGACCTGCGCGCGCTGTTCGGCGCTGAAAGGCGAGATGCGCAGCGACTCGCGCATCATCAGTCCGTCGACGGCCAGCGCGACGATGGCGGCGCGGGCGAAGTCGCTCGATGCTTCGAGTTCGCGCACGTGTTCGGCCATGCGTTCGCGAATGACTTCGAGCAGTTTCAGGTCGTTGGCCGCGGTGGCCAGCAGCACGGCGCTCATCGAGCGCATGCACTGATCGCTGCCGAGAATGCCCACCACACAGGCTTTCAATTCCCGTGCCGGCCCCTCGTCCATGCCGTTCCTCGCCGCTTCGATGACGTCGTGGATGGCGTCGACATAGCGGTGCGACAGCGCCACCAGCAGCGATTCCTTGGACGGGAAGTGATAGAGCAGCCCGCCCTTGCTGACGCCGGCCACCTGGGCGACGGCATCCAGGGTCAGGCGGGCGGCGCCGACGTCGGCAACGACCCGTTCGGCGGCTTCAATGACGCGCTCGCGCGCCGAGCCGAGTACGGCTTGTTCAGCGACCATCAGGGAAATCCTCAAGGGGTTGGCTTCGGCGGGTCACGCCGGGCTGGGCGCGGATGTTAACCGTCCGGCCGGTACAGTCAATCTGATTTTTGTACCGAAGGCGCCTCCGGAAGCGGCCTCAGACGACACACCTATTAATAGGTATGTCCCCGTCGTTCCCGTCCGCGCCCCCGCGGATCGGCCGCCGCGCGGCGGGTATCGTCAATCAACAGTAGTGTTGACCACGCGCGAACGTGCAGGTTAGGGTTTGGCCGGTCGACGCACGGCGTGCGTCGTACCAGACGACGCCTTGAAGGGGGGCGGGTGCAGGCGGCAGACGCTGCGCACGGAGTCAGGGCTCGTTGCGCCACGTTCGCGGCGGCAACACGGCGTGCCCGACACTTCGCACGCGCAGCGACATCCCGGGCAACCCGCGATTCGCGTTCCGGAGTTTCCATGAATTTTCAGATTTCCGAAGACCAACAGATGCTGCGCGATACGTTCGCGCGCTACCTCGACGAGAACAGCAGCACGTCCCGCGTGCGGGCCGCACAGTCCACCGGCTTCGACCGCGAGCTGTGGCGCGGGCTCGCCGAACTGGGGGCGTTCTCGCTGCGTGTGCCGGAAGCCGCGGGCGGCGTCGGGCTGGGACTGCTCGATGCGGCCGTGCTGATGGAAGAAGTCGGCCGCACGCTTGCATCCGGTCCGGTCGCGGAGACGCTGGTGGCATCGCGACTGCTTGCCGTGCTGGACACCGCTGACACCGGCAAGCTGCTCGAACGCGTGATCGCCGGCGAGGCCGTGGTCACGCTGGCCTTCCACGATCTCAAGGAACAGCCCGCGCAATGGATCGCCGGCGGCGCCGTCGCCGACGCAGTGATCGCACGCGATGGCAACGACATCGTCCTGCTGGCCGTTCCCGCCGCCGCGCGCAACGCCGAGCCGAACCTGGGCTTCACGCCGATCGCCGAACTGCAACTCGGCAGCCTGTCGCGCATGGTCGTCGCCACGGGCGACGCCGGCCGCAAAGCCTTCGCGCAGGCCATCGAAGAATGGAAGCTGTTGATCGCGGCGGCGCTGTCGGGTCTGTCGCGCGAAGCGATCCGGCTGGCGGCTGCCTATGCCTGCGAGCGCGCCGCCTTCGGTCAGAAGATCGGCACGTACCAGGGCATCTCGCACCCGCTGGCCGATCTGATCTGCGACGTCGATGGCGGCAAGTTCCTGACCTGGAAGACCATCCGCGATATCGCCGACGGTCATGCAAAGGCCGGCGCGGCAATCTCGCTCGCGACCTGGTGGAACATCGACACCGCCGGTCGCGCGGTTGCCCAGGCGCTGCACACCTTCGGCGGCTACGGCCTGACGACCGAGTACGACATCCATCTGTACAACCTGCGCGCCAAGGCCTGGCCGCTGGTGATCGGCGATCCTGCGCGCATTCTCGAAGAAGCCGGTCGACGTCTGTATGCGGGCGAAAGCGCGGCATTGCCGGATGTCGGCGACGTCACCATCGACTTCGATCTCGGCGAAGAAGCGCACGCACTGGCGAAGGAAGTGCATGCCTTCTTCGAAAAGACGCTCACGCCGGAACTGCGCGCCAAGGCGCACTACTCCTTCGACGGGCATGACGCCGGCGTGCACCGCAAGCTCGCCGAGGCGGGCCTGCTGTTTCCGTCGTGGCCGAAGGAATCGGGCGGTCGGGCTGCGCCCCCGTATGCGATGAACGCGCTGCACCAGGCCTGGGAGGAAGTGGGCTGGAGCAGTCACGCGATCAGTACGACGGGCCTCGTCGGCGCCATGATCCGCCTGTTCGGCAGCGATGAACTCAAGCGCGAAGTCCTGACCAGAATCATTTCCGGCGAGGTCGTCTGCAGCCTCGGCTATTCGGAGCCGGGATGCGGCTCCGATGTGTTCGCCGCCCAGACGCGCGCCACACGCGACGGCGACGAATGGCGCATCGATGGTTCCAAGATGTTCACCAGCGGCGCCGACATCGCCGACTACGTGCTGATGCTGACGCGTACCAATCCGGACGTGCCGAAGCACAAGGGCCTGACGATGTTCGTCGTGCCGCTCAAGTCAGCCGGTGTGTCGATACAGCCGGTGTTCACGTTCCAGGACGAGCGCACCAACATCACCTACTACGATGGCGTGAAGGTCAAGGACAGCTACCGGCTCGGTGAGGTCGACGGCGGGGTGAAAGTGATGGCTGGCGCACTCGAGATGGAACACGGCGGCGGCTTCTCCAAGAGCCAGCGGCACATGGTGCATGCGGCCGAAAAGCTGTGCCGGGAGATTCATTATCGCGGCCGGTCGCTGCTCGACGATGCGGACGCGCAGGTGCGACTCGCCCGCGCCACGGTGCATACGCTGCTGTCCGAAGTGATCGCCTATCGCGCCGTGTGGTGGGCGGTACAGAAGAAGCAGAACATGGCCTACGGGCCGATGGCCAAGCTGTTCTCCTCGGAAAAATTCCTCAAGGATTCGGCTGACCTGCTGGATCTCACCGCGCCGTATTCGCTGTCCAAGCGCAGTGGCCCGGCGGGCTTCCTGAATCAGTGCTATCGCCATGCGCAGGGCACGACCATCTATGGCGGCACGAGCGAAGTGCACCGCAGCCAGATTGCCGAGCGTAATCTCGGCCTGCCGCGCACGCGCGCCTGAAGGAGAGAGCCCGTGACCGAATCCGCTCCGCATCTGCTGGTGAACGAAGACGGCCCGATCCTGGTCGTCACCCTGAATCGTCCCGACAAACTCAACGCGCTCAGCGCCGAGATGATGGGACTGTTCGAGCCGGCGCTGCACCGCTTCCGCGACACGCCTGAACTCAAGGTCATGCTGGTGCGCGCCAACGGCCGCTATTTCTGCGCGGGTGCCGACCTGCGCGGCGGCGACCAGGGTCCGTCGAAAACAGCCTCGCAGATCCGCGAGAAGCATCGCCTGCGCCTGCACGGCATGCATCGCATCTACGACGAGATGGAAGCGATCGAGAAGCCGATCGTCGTCGCGCATCAGGCGGCGTGTGTCGGTGGCGGACTGGAACTGTCGCTGTCCTGCGATTTCCGTCTCGCCGCGAAGAGCGCGAGCTATGCCTTTCCGGAAGGCAAGTTCGGCGTGCTGCC
>CAYWHG010000077.1:0-21551 GCA_964457865.1 uncultured Steroidobacter sp. | reverse complement strand
TCCCCTCTCGGCACGCGAGTTCGCCCAGACACTTTTTGCGCCGCGCGCCGACTGAGGCCGATCCCTCGGTCCGCAATCATGCAGACCCGGAATCGCCGGTTCAGTAAACTGCGGCTGCAATGTCTTCCCCCTCCGACCGGTCTGTTGATCTGACAGCCGCTGCCGCGGACGACCGCCAGCGTTTCGAGGCGCTGTGCGTGCCGTACAAGGCGGATCTGTACCGGTTCGTGTTCTGGCTGTGTCGCGACCGGACGCTGACGGAAGACGTGATGCAGGAAACGTTGCTGCGGGCGTGGCGCTCGATAGGTTCGCTGGGCAACGCCAGCGCCGCGCGTCCCTGGCTGCTGACCATTGCGCGCCGCGAGCTGGCCCGCATGTTCGAGCGCAAACGCCTTGAGACCGTCGATCTGGATGCGGCGCTGGCCGTGGGCGATGCGGCCTTCATCGCCGGCGACAGCGGCGAAATCGACGAAATGCGCGCCGCCATCCTGCAGCTCGACGCCAGCTACCGCGAGCCGCTGGTGCTGCAGATTCTGTTCGGTTACACCACGGAGGAAATCGCCGCGCACATGGAGCTGAGTGTGCCGGCCGTGTTGACGCGACTGTATCGGGCCCGGCACCTGCTGCGCCGGAAGATGCTGGGCGAACCGGTGGACGAGAAAGATGTCGATGACCTGTCTTGAATTTCGCCGGGCGGTGGGCGCCGAGCCGCACTCGCAGGCGCCGGACGTCGTGCAGCATGCCGCCGACTGCGCGGCCTGTGCGCGCTATCGTCAGCAGATGCAGCAGATGGACTCCGTCATCCAGCGGGCGCTGACGATCGATGTTAGTGTGCCGGCAAAAGTCGCAACGCCCATGCCGCGCCGCCGGACCATGCAATGGGGGTTGGCCGCCAGCGTGATGCTGGCGCTCGCACTCGGCATCTTCTGGCTCGGCTTCCCGCGCGACACACTGGCGCAGGAAGTCGTGCAGCACGTGATCCACGAGGCGGACTCGCTGCAACCCGATCGGGCTGTCATCAGCGAAACTGAACTCGCCGCCGTGCTGGCGGAATCGAACCTGCGGCTGAAGCCCGGCATGGCAGAGGTGACCTACGCCATGACCTGTCCTTTCCGTAACCATCATGTCGCGCACTTCGTCGTGCGGACTGCGGCGGGCCCGGTGACGGTGTTATTGCTGACTCACGAAGAGACGGTGAAGAAGGTCCGACACTTCAATGAGGAAGGATACGAGGGCATGATCATGCCGGCGCCGCGCGGTTCGCTGGTCGTGATCGGCAAGGATGCGCCGCTGGATGAAGTGGCGCAGAAAGTGTTTGCGGCGGTGGATTATCAGACCGGCTGGTGAAATTTCGACTACTGGGCAATGGCACTGACTTGAGAAGCCTGCGTCCGCACTTCGCCCGCAATCTTCCGCGCCCGATCCAGCTCCGTCACCAGCTCCGCCAGCGGCGGAATGTTGCCGTCGCGCTCGATCATGGTGGCGACCTGTGGAAAGCGCCGTACGGCGGCGCGATAGAGATCCCACACGGGCTCAGGCACGGGCTGGTCGTGCGTGTCGATCAGGCACGCACCTTGGCGCTGATGACCGGCCAGATGCATCTGACGCACGCGGTTCACCGGAATGCCTGCCAGGAATTCGTAAGCATCGAAGCCGTGGTTCACGCTGCTGACGTAGATGTTGTTCACGTCGAGCAGCAGGTCGCAGTCGGCTTCCCCGGCAAGCGCCGCGAGAAATTCCCATTCCTGCAGACGCGACTGCGTATACGACACATAACTGGAAACGTTCTCCAGCAGGATGCGACAGCCGAGAAAATCCTGCGCGTCGCGCACGCGCCGACTGACATGCAACAGGGCTTCCTCGGTGTAGGGCAGGGGCATCAGGTCGTGCAGGTTCGTGCCTGCCACGCCCGTCCAGCACAGATGATCGGAAATCCACGCAGGCTGCACGCGTCGCGCCAGCGCCTTCAGTTCGTGCAGGTATGACATGTTCAGTGGATCGGTGCTGCCGATCGACAGCGACACGCCATGCATGACCACGGGATAGCGTTCGCGAACCGCATCGAGGTAGTGCAGCGGCCGACCGCCGGGAATCAGATAGTTCTCGCTGAGGACCTCGAACCAGTCGACGGCGAGTCGATCGCGCAATGCATCTTCGTAGTGGTCGGGGCGCAGGCCGAGACCGAAGCCGAGCGATGCAGTAGGGGGTGAACTCGTCATTGCTGACAGCGCCGACGGCCGCGACCAGAGCATTCACTCCGATCGTGACCGTCGCTCACATCACGACTTCTTTTCGGCGTCCATTCTGGCCTTGGCGGCATCGCACTCGGCCTTGCTGAGCGCCAGATAACCGTGGCCCTTGCAGCTGTTCTGGCCCTGGCACGCGTTCTGTGCTGTCGAACACGCCGACTTGCCCTTGCAGGCATTGACGCCTTCGCACTTCACCTTGGCGTCGTCAGCGGCGCTAGCCGGCAGAGTGGTCAGAGTGCCGAACAGCATGGCGGCGGCAGTCGCGATGGCGGCACCGGAGGCTTTGGTCGAGGCTTTCATGGGGAATTCCTTCTGTGAGTTGACGAGGTCACGAGCGGAGCGGCGACGAATCACCGTCCTCGCGCATCAGACCGGGTCACGGGTCGATTCATTACACATGGATCTGTTGCTCGAAGAGCGAGCAATCCATGCATCACGGTTGCAATAAATATGGCAGGCCGCCGGTCTGTTGCGCAAACCCTCATGGAGATCTGCGATGAACCTGGCTGCACGCGCGCAACGCATCAATACCTGGACGCAGCCGCTGGCGAAGCTGGCAACGCCGCTCGCATTGCTGACGCGGCTGTACGTCGGCTGGGTGTTCCTCAAGTCGGGCTGGCTGAAGATCTCGGACTGGGACAGCACCCTGTTCCTGTTCCGCGAAGAGTATCGCGTGCCGCTGCTGTCGCCGGATCTGGCCGCCGTTGCGGGAACAACAGGAGAACTCGTGTTCGGTACGCTGGTGATCCTGGGCCTGTGCGGACGACTGAGCGCGCTGGGTCTGCAGGCGGTCAATGTGCTCGCCGTCGTTTCCTACGCGCACGTGTTACTGAAGGAAGGCTTCGAAGCGGCTGTCGCCCAGCACCATCTCTGGGGATTCATGCTGCTGGTGCTGATGGTCTACGGGCCGGGTGCGTGGTCGGTGGATGGGTGGGTGAAGAAGCCCGGCCAGCGCGCCGAATGACGCCCATCGCCGGCTACAAGCTGAACAGTCGGCTCAGGTCCACCGTCCAGCCGGCGCTGGTCGTGACGACTTGTAACTGCGACCCGGAGGCGACGGATACATCGACATAGGCACCGTTCCGGGGCTGGCGATGAATCTGTAGCTCATGTGCAGCCAGGTCGACCAACCAGTATTCCGGAATGCCGTGGCTCGCGTAGAGCGGGCCCTTGATCTGGCGGTCGTAGCGCAACGACGAATCACTGAGTTCTACCAATAGAATCACGTCGGCCGGCCCTGGATTTTCTTCCGCGTAGAAATCGTCGCGGCGCTTCAGCAGCATCAGGTCCGGCTGCGGCTCGCTGGAATGATTCAAGCGCAGCGGCGACTGCACCCATCGGATTGCGGAGCTACCGGTGACCGCAGTCAGAATGTCCGCAAGAAATGCGACGGTTGCCGAATGCCTGCTCCCTGGCGGTGTCATGTCGATGATCTCTCCATTGATCAGTTCCGTTCGCGCATCCGGCGCGAGCACCCCTGTTTCACCCATCCGGTAATAGTCATCGACCGTGAGTCGATGTCTGGGCAGCCAATCGTCCGTTTGCGCGTTCATATCCGTGGTCTCGCGTCGGCGATGAGTTAAGTGAGATCGAGTCTACGTCTGTCCACCGCAGCCAGTGAAGCGATTATTCGGCGATTGCGCTCAGAAACGCGCAAGTGGCGGCGCGCTGTTACAGGCGATAGGCTAGGTCACATCTGAATCTGCGTGACTGCCTACCCATGACCGGTTTCGTCGGCGCCATCGACCAGGGAACCACCAGCACGCGCTTCATCGTCTTCGATGAGGCCGGCAGCATCGTGGCCAGCGCCCAGCGCGAGCATGCGCAGATCTATCCGCAGCCCGGCTGGGTCGAGCATTCGCCGCAGGAGATCCTGCGCAATACCGACGACGTCATCGCCGCAGCGCTGGTGAGCGGCAAGCTCACGGCCCGCGACATTGCCTGCGTCGGCATTACCAATCAGCGTGAGACCACCGTGATCTGGGATCGCGCCAGCGGCGAGCCGCTGCACAACGCGCTGGTGTGGCAGGACACGCGTGTCGATCCGCTGGTAGCGTATTTCGCCGCGCAAGGCGGCAAGGATCGTTTCCGCGCCCGCACCGGATTGCCGCTCGCCAGTTATTTCAGCGGACTCAAACTGCGCTGGCTGCTCGACAACGTGCCGGGTGCGCGCGCCAAGGCCGAGGCCGGCGAACTGCAGTTCGGCACCATCGACAGCTTTCTGATGCGGCACCTGACGCATGGCACGCACGTGACCGATGTGACGAATGCCAGTCGCACCCAGCTCATGAACCTGCAGTCGCTGCAGTGGGACGAGGAACAGCTGCAGACGTTCCGGATTCCCGCGCGTGTGCTGCCGCGCATCGTCTCTTCCAGTGAGGTCTATGGCGAGATCGCGCACGGACCGCTCAAGGGCGTGCCGATCGCCGGCATTCTCGGCGATCAGCAGGCCGCGCTGGTGGGCCAGACCTGCTTCGCCGCCGGCGAGGCCAAGAACACCTACGGCACCGGCTGTTTCCTGCTCATGAACACCGGCCCGCGGCCGGTGTCATCGACGGCGGGGCTTGTCACGACCGTGGCGTATCAGCTGGGCCGAGAGCCGGCGCACTACGCGCTCGAAGGATCGATCGCCATCGCCGGCGCGCTGGTGCAGTGGCTGCGCGACAACCTCGGCTTCATCCGCGACAGCAACGAGATCGAAGCGCTCGCCGCCAGCGTGGCCGACAACGGCGACGTCTATGTCGTGCCGGCGTTCTCGGGTCTCTACGCGCCGCACTGGAAGGAACACGCCCGCGGCGCCATCGTCGGCCTGACCCGCTATGCCAACAAGGCGCACATCGCCCGCGCCGCGCTCGAGGCGACGGCCTATCAGACCCGCGACGTGGTGACCGCCATGGAACAGGACTCCGGCATCCGCCTCGCCGAACTGCGCGTCGATGGCGGCATGGTCGTCAACGAACTGCTCATGCAGTTCCAGGCCGACATGCTCGACGTTGCCGTCGTCCGTCCGTGTGTCACCGAGACCACCGCGCTCGGTGCTGCGTATGCCGCAGGACTCGCCGTGGGCTACTGGAAGGACATCGGTGACCTGAAGCGCAATTGGGGCATCGACAAACGCTGGTCGCCAGCCATGTCCCGCGAGCAGCGCGGGCAGTTGTATGGGTCGTGGCAGAAGGCGGTGACGCGGTCGCTCAACTGGGTGGAGTGAGGGGAGGTCGCTGGCAGACCAGCGACCAGTCGCCCAGTCGGCCGTCCGCTGTTCGCCATCAGCCTCCCTCCCGCCTACCATAGCCCCCATCGACACCATCGTTTCCCCACTCCCATGTTCACCGGCATCGTCAAAGGTCTCGGCCGCATCGTCAGCGTCACGCGCCGCAGCGGTCTCGTCGCATTCGACATCGAACTGCCCGCGGGCGCGGAAGCCGATCTGGAGATCGGCGCCAGCGTTGCCGTCGACGGCGTCTGCCTCACCGTGACGTCGGCCGCCGGGCGTCGCGCGACCTTCGACGTGATGCAGGAAACGCTGACACGCACGACGCTCGGCGAGCTGCGCGACGGATCGGCCGTGAACATCGAACGTGCCGCGAAGGATGGTGCCGAGATCGGTGGACATCCGCTGTCGGGGCACATCGACTGTGTCGTCCGCGTCGCCAATGTGGCGACACCCGAGAACAATCACGTCCTGACACTGGAAGTGCCGTCGCCCTGGATCCGCTATGTGTTCGCCAAGGGCTACATCGCGCTGAACGGCGCGAGTCTGACGGTCGCCAGCGTCGACAAGCGCGCCTCGACCTTCACGGTCTGGCTGATCCCGGAAACGCTGCGCATGACGACTTTCGGCGAAAAGGTCGCGGGCTCGCCCATCAACATGGAGATCGAGCGCAGCACCCAGGTGACGGTGGACACGATCCGCGACTTCCTCGAAGAACGGCTCGGCCCCTTGCTGCCGCGTCTGGAATCGCTGGCCGAGGAACTGGCGTCGGGATCGGTACGCAGTCTGCCGCGCCAATGACGTCCATCAGTGACGTCCATCAGTGACGGCCGTCGGCGCTTGATCGCGACCGCGCGCTTGCCACGACTCCGGGAGCCGCGCGACACTTCGGCTGCAGGGAGTTCACCTTCATGATTGTTACCGGACGACATCGCAGGTCGGCGCTGTGCGTCCATGACTTGCCTGCGCACGCCTGACTCGCCGGCTGGAGAACCATGATTTCGCTTGACGGACATCAGGAATCGGGCATCCCCACTGCCGGGCAACCGGAGGCGGATCCGCTCCCGGCGCTGAGCACGCGGTTCATTCGCGAGGAGCAGGTCGACGCGCTGTATCAGCACATTCTCGATACGGCGATGATCCTCATGCACGCCGACATGTCGAGCCTGCAGCTGCTGCAGCCCGAACGCGGCAACCTGCGGATGATCGGCTGGAAGGGATCCACCGCGACACCGGCGGCTTTCCTCGACTGCGTGCGCGCCAGCGCCGACAGCCGCGATGCCGTGGCGGTGCGTACCGGGAGCCGCATCCTCGTCGCGGACATCGAGGCCGAGGAGGCCCGGGCGACCGCTGCGGAAATCGCTGCGTTCTCTGCAGCCGGCGTTCGTGCCATGCAGACGACGCCGCTCGTTTCCCTGTCGGGACGGTCGCTGGGCGTCATTTCGACCTACTGGTGCAAACCCGGGCTGCCCCAGCAGAGTGCCTGGCGCATGCTCGATGTCCTGGCGCGGCAGGCCGCCGACCTGATCGAGCGGGCGCAGAGCGATGCGCGCCTGCGCGAGACCGCGCGCCAGAAAGATGCGCTGTATGAACTCGCCAACCGCCTGCACCGCACGCGCTCGCTGGATGAGGTGTACGACGCGGCGCTGACGGCCATCGTCGTCGCACTGCAATGCGACCGGGCATCGATCCTGCTGTTCGACGATGCAGGCGCGATGCGTTTCGTGGCGTCCGGCGGCCTGTCGGACAACTATCGCGATGCAGTCGAAGGCCATTCCGCCTGGAAGCCGACCGATCCCAACCCGGCGCCCATTCACATCGACGATGTCAGCGTCGCGGCAATGAACGAGTCCCTGCGCGCAAGTATCCAGGCCGAAGGGATCGGCGCACTGGCGTTCATTCCGCTGGTCTCGGACGGCCAGCTCATCGGCAAGTTCATGGCCTACTTCAACGGCCCGCACGCCTTCTCGCAGGACGAAATGAATCTCTGCCTGACGATCGCGCGGCAGGTGGCCTTCGCGATCGAGCGCAAGCGCGCCGAAGATCGGCTGCGCGCGAGCGAGCAGCGCTTCCGCGACATGATCGACGCGCTGCCCGCGGCGATCTACATGACCGATGCAGAGGGACGGGTCGTGCACTTCAATCGTGCCGCCGTCGAACTGTCGGGCCGGACGCCGCAGCCCGGCGTCGACCAGTGGTGTATCTGCGAGAAACTCTACGAAGCCGACGGGGCGGCGGTGGCGCTGGAAGAATCGATCATGGCGCGTGTGTTTCGCGGCGACGCCGTGGAGCGCGGGACTGCGCTGATCGCCGAGCGCCCCGATGGCGTGCGCCGCTGGGTGATCCCGTATCCCACCTTGTTGCGCGACGAAAGCGGCCGCGTGAGCGGCGGCGTCAACATGCTGGTCGACATCACGGAGCGCAAGGAAGCCGAGGAAGCGCTGCGCGAGGCCGACCGGCGCAAGGACGAATTTCTCGCCATGCTCTCGCATGAGCTGCGCAATCCGCTGGCGCCCATTGCCATTGCCGTACAGATCCTGAACCGCAATCCGTCGGACGATCCGGTGCAGCGGCAGGCACGCGACATCATCGATCGCCAGACTGCCAGCCTCACGCGACTGGTCGACGATCTGCTCGAAGTGTCGCGCATCACGTCCGGCCGGATTCAGCTGCAGATGAAGCGTGTCGCGCTGCGCGACGTCGTGGATCGCGCCATCGAAAGCGTCCGCGCCGCGATCTCGGCACATCGGCACACGCTGCAGGTGTCGCTGCCGCTGGAGAGCGTCTGGCTGCACGCGGACGCGGCGCGCATCGAACAGGTGGTGATCAATCTGCTCAACAATGCCGCCAAGTACACCGATGACGGCGGCCGTATCCAGCTGATCGTCGAACTGGAGAAGACGCAGGCGATCCTGCGCGTCATCGACAACGGCATCGGTATCGAACCCGACCTGCTGCCGCGCATCTTCGACCTGTTCACGCAGGCGCGCCGTTCCCTGGCCCGCTCGCAGGGTGGCCTCGGCATCGGCCTGTCCCTGGTGCAGCGCCTCGTGACCATGCACGGCGGTACCGTGACGGCGAGCAGTACGGTCGGACGCGGCAGCGAGTTCATCGTGCGTCTGCCCGTGCAACAGGTGAGCACGATCTCCGAGGCCGACCTCGCCACGGCGGCGCCGGGTGCAGCGGCACAGGCGCTGCGGGTGCTGATCGTCGACGACAATGTCGACGCAGCCCGCAGTCTCGGGCTGTTGCTCGAAAGCTGGAAACACAGCGTCGCACTGGCGCACGACGGCCTGTCCGCTCTCGAAGTCGTGTCCGAGATCCGTCCGCACGTGGTGTTCCTCGACATCGGCCTGCCGTCGATCGACGGCTACGAAGTGGCGCGTCGTCTGCGGGATGAATATCCGCGCGAAGACCTCACTCTGGTGGCGCTCACGGGTTACGGGCTGCGTTCCGACCGCGAGCGTGCCGAACAGGCAGGGTTCGATCTGCACCTGGTCAAGCCGGCGGACATTGCGGCCGTCATGCGCTGCCTCTCGGCGACCTCGGCCGCCGTGGCATCGCACGCGGCACTGTGAAATTCCAGGCCGCCCTGTTTGATTTCGACGGCACACTCACGCCGTCGCTGCCGCTGTGGGTTCATGCGTATCAGATTGCGCTGCGCTCGTTCGGCATCGAAGCCGATGACGAGGAAATCCTGCGGCGTTGCTTCTTTCGCGACTATGTCGACGTCGCGGCCGACTTCGGCGGCTTCAGCGGTCCGGAACTCGGGATACAGGTGGACCTCGGACTGCAGACCGCCTTCCTGCAGGCGGAGATGTTCCCGCTGGCGCGCGGCGTCGTCAGTCATTGCCGCGACCATGGCCTGCGCACCGCGCTGGTGACCTCATCGCCGCGCAGCCTCGTGATCGGCGTACTGCAGCGCCTGGGCATTCACGACCTGTTCGATTTCATCACCTGCGGCGGCGACATCGACAACTACAAGCCGCATCCGGAGCCCGTCCTCCGCGCACTCACCGCACTTGAGTGCGAACCGGTGCGCGCCATGATGATCGGGGATTCACACGTGGATATTCTTGCAGGCAAGGCCGCCGGCACACGCACGGCGCTGTACCTGCCGGATGAACATCATCGATTTCATGACACTGCACGGCTGCACGCGGCGGGGCCGGATCACGTCTTCGGTGACCATGGTGAGCTGCCCGCCCTGCTGCATTTGCCACGGTTGGTCCGTTCGCGTTGAGCCTGTCGAAACGCCTCCTGTACGGGACGCCACACTCTGATGGACAAGTTCGACCGCATCTTCCAACTCCATACCATTCTGAGCGGACGACGCACGCCCATCCCGCTCGAAGATCTCCTGGCGCGGCTCGAATGCTCGAAGCCCACACTCCATCGCATCATTGCCATGATGCGCACGCATCTGAACGCGCCCATCGAGTCGACCATGCTGGGTTATCGATACACGCAGCCGCGTGCCGGCGACCCCTATGAGCTGCCGGGGCTGTGGTTCACCGCGAGCGAGCTGCAGGCACTCGCTGTGGTGCATCGGTTGCTCGCCGATACCGGCAGCGGCTTGCTGGAGGAACACATCGCGCCGTTGTCGAAGCGGCTGGAGCAACTCGCGCGCCATCACCGTCTGAATCTCGGCGAAGCGGCCAGTCGACTGCGCTTTCCCGCCATCGCCACGCGCAGTGTCGGGCCAGCTTTCCAGGTCGTCGCCTCGGCGACGCTGCAGCGTCGCAAACTGTGGATGGAGTACCACGCCCGCAGTTCCGACGAACGCACGGAGCGAACCGTCTCGCCGCAGCGACTCACGCACTACCGCGAAGTCTGGTATCTCGACGCGTGGGACGACACGCGCGATGCGCTGCGCAGCTTCGCCATCGATCGCATTCAGCGGCCAACATTGCTGAAGGATCGTGCACTCGATGTCGCCGAAGCCGATCTCGATGCCCACTATGCGAGTGCCTACGGGATTTTCGGCGGCAAGGCCGATCAGATTGCAGTGCTGCGATTCTCGAAGGAGCGCGCTCGCTGGGTCGCCGACGAACAATGGCATCCGCAGCAGCAGGGACAGCATCTCGCCGACGGAAGCTATGAACTGCGCATCCCCTACAGCGATCCACGCGAACTGGTGATGGACATCCTGCGCCATGGACCGGAAGTGGAAGTCATCGAGCCCGCGCAGTTGCGCGAACGAGTGACCGATCATCTGCGCCGTACGCTCGATCGATACTGTTAGGAGGGAAATTTCGTTCGTCATTCCCGCGAAGGCGGGAATCCATCCGGCCGCGTGGCATTCGCACCCAACATAATTCCCGACGCCAGTCCAAAAAAATCTCCACCAACATCTCCGAGTCTCACGTTCTGAGACCTGCGCCGGTTTCAATGGCTCCCCACACGAGCTACGAATGAGTCCGACACGGAGGACTGCATGATGGAGATCATCCTGGTTGCCGCCACGGCTGGCTGTCTGATGGCCATCGCCGCCTGGTACGTGCGAGGACTGCGGTTTCACGCCGAGCGGGCCGCGCTCGATACGCGGCTCACGTTCCTTGGACGGAATCTCGAAGAACGCACGAGGGAACTCGACGCTCTCAAGAGTGCCCACGTGCGCATCGTCGAGCAGCATCGCGAGGAATCGAGCCGGCGTGCGACAGCCGCGGAGAAGGCCGAGCGCGTACCGGATCTCATCGCGAAACTGGAGCAGCGCGATCAGCAGTTGCGACAGAGCGAAACCCGGATCGCTACGCTGGATACCCAGCTGATTGAACAACGCAATGCGCTCGAAGAACAGAAGTCGCTGCTCCAGCAGGCGCAGACCGCACTCGGCGATTCGTTCAAGGCGTTGTCCGCCGATGCGTTGAAGAGCAACAACCAGGCATTCATCGACCTCGCCAGAGCGACACTCGAAAAATTCCAGGAAGGCGCGCGCGGCGATCTCGATGCACGCCACAAAGCCGTCGACGAGCTGGTCAAGCCGCTCAAGGAGTCGCTGCAGAAGGTCGACGGCAAGCTCGGCGAAATCGAGAAGGAACGTCTCGCGTCGTATTCCGGACTGAACACACAACTGAAAGAACTCGTCGAAACCCACCTTCCCGTGCTGCGCAACGAGACCGCCAATCTCGTCAAGGCGCTGCGCCAGCCCACCACACGTGGCCGTTGGGGTGAATTGCAGCTGAAGCGCGTCGTCGAGATGGCCGGCATGCTCGATCACTGCGATTTCCTGGAACAGGAAAACCGCACGCTCGAAGAAGGCAAGCTGCGTCCCGACCTCGTCGTCAAGCTGCCCGGCGGTCGCAACATCATCGTCGACGCCAAGGCACCGGTTTCCGCCTATCTGGAAGCCGTTGAATCCAGCGATGAGGCAGCACAGCGCACGCATCTCGCGCGTCACGCCCAGCAAGTCCGCGGCCACATGACCGCGCTCAGCCGCAAAGCCTACTGGGACCAGTTCGAGCCCACGCCCGAACTCGTCGTCATGTTCCTGCCCGGCGAAGTGTTCTTCAGCGCCGCGCTGCAGGAGGACCCGTCGCTGATCGAAGCGGGCGTGAACGAGAAGGTGATCGTCGCGACGCCGACGACGTTGATCGCGCTATTGCGCGCCGTCGCCTACGGCTGGCGCCAGGAAGCGCTGGCGCAGAACGCGAAGGAAATCGCGCTGCTGGGCAAGGATCTGTACGACCGCATCTCGAAGCTCGGCGAGCACTGGTCCAAGCTCGGCCAACGCCTCGGCCGAACCGTCGATGCCTACAACTCCGCCACCGCGACACTCGAATCCCGCGTGCTGGTCCCCGCGCGCGGCTTCGGCCAGTTGAAGGTCAGCGGACAGGACAAACCGATCGTCGAGCAGAAGCAGATCGAGAGAGTGCCGCGGCCGCTGCAGGCAGAGGAGTTTGCGGGCGCGGAGCAGGAGGAAGAAGCGTGAAACGCCTTCCGTGGGCTTTCGCGTCTCGCTATCCCAACCAGTGTTCGAATAGGCGCGACTGCCGAGCGAGAGACTCGATTCTCCTGCCCTCCCCCGCTTGCGGGGGAGGGCAGGGAGGGGGCAGTCTGGAAGGAAACGCGACAGACAAACAATGATCACCAGAATCCTCGAACGCCTGCGTGCATTCCTGGCCCGAAAATCACTGCGGTTTCCACCGAGTGAGATCGAGCCGCCGATGACGACGGAAGAACACGCCGCACTCATGAAGGCGCTGAATCCGGACTACCGCGTGTACATTCGTGGTGAGTCGGGGAGGATTGTGGATGTGGGGCTGGGGGAGGAGGGGAAGGAGTGACGGCATGAACTACTGCGATTTCTTTCATCAGGTAACTGGCAAGCCGGAGCCCTACCCCTATCAGCAAAAACTGGCCCAGGATCCCTGGCCGGACCTGCTCGATGTGCCGACAGGTATGGGAAAAACCGCCGCCGTGACGTTGGCGTGGCTGTGGAAACGCGGCTGGCGCGAAGGCGGTCGCCATAGCGGCATCGATGCCACAACTCCACGCCGTCTGATCTGGTGTTTGCCGATGCGGGTGCTGGTCGAGCAGACACGCGACAACATTGTCGGCTGGCTGCAAAAGCTTGATGTCTACGGTGCAAGGGTGGGCATCGGCAAGGTGTCCGTCCACGTGTTGATGGGCGGTGAAGATGACGTCAAGTCCTGGGCCCAACGGCCGGAAGAAGACATGATCCTCATCGGCACCCAGGACATGCTGCTCTCTCGCGCGCTGATGCGCGGTTACGGGATGAGCCGCTATCAGTGGCCGATCCATTTTTCATTGCTGCACAACGATTGCCTGTGGGTGTACGACGAGGTGCAGCTGATGGGGGCGGGGCTTGCAACTTCGGCCCAGCTCGAAGCCTTTCGCCGCAGTTTCACACTGGCCCGGACCAGCCGTTCGCTGTGGGTGTCGGCAACGCAGCGCCCCGAGTGGCTTGCGACGGTGGACTTGCGGCCACACGTGGATTCCTTGCAACGCCACGTCATCAGCGATGCGGACCGACAGCAAGCTCGCGAGCGGCTGAATGCCGTCAAGTCACTGCAAGCGGCCACGCCTGGTCTCGACAATGGCAACTGCAAGCAGAACGCCAGGGTCTACCTCGAAGCGCTGTGCGCGGAAGTGATCAAACATCATGATGCAAGCGCGCAGACCCTCATCGTCCTGAACAATGTCAGCCGCGCGCAGCAGCTGTTTCAGATGTTGCGCAAAGAGCGACCGGACAAATCCGATCTGCTGATACACGCACGCTTTCGCCCCGCCGAGCGTACTGAGCAGGCGCGCAAGCTGCGCGATGAGTCCGGCGTTGATCGCATCATCGTCGCGACGCAAGCCATTGAAGCCGGTGTCGATATTTCCTCCAAGGTGATGTTCACCGAGCTGGCGCCGTGGGCGTCGCTGGTGCAGCGCTTCGGTCGCTGCAACCGCTATGGGGAGTACAACGAAGATGGCGCGCGCATCTTCTGGATCGACATCGAATCCGACAAGACCCTGATACGGCCCTATACCAGTGAATCGCTGCATGCCGCGCGCACCAAGCTTGCGACGCTCGCGAGCGCCAGCCCGCAGGATCTGCCATCGACCGATGAAGCTCGCCCACTCACGGCGGTACTGCGTCGCAAGGATTTTCTGGATCTGTTCAACACTGATCCCGACCTGTCTGGCTTTGATGTCGATGTTTCCGACTACATCCGCGACAGTGGCTCGCCCGGCGTGCAGGTATTCTGGCGCGAGTTCGACGACAACCCCAACGAGCCCGACGTGCAGCCCAAGCCGGATCGTGCAGAGCTTTGCCCCGTCTCCATGGGGCAGATCAAAGACATCCAAAAGCGAGGGGCGTGGCATTGGGATACGCTCGGCAACAAGGAGCGCAACGGCCTATGGATAAAACTGGATCGTGCTCCGCGCCCGGGCATGACGTTGCTACTACGTGCCGCCGACGGTGGCTATGACAAAGCCATTGGTTTTGATCCAGCCCTAAAGAAGCCATCGGTACCAACGCTCGCGCCACAACGGCCACGAGAAAACGACGCCTTTTCAGAAGATCCGCGCTCGCTTCAGAACAAGCCGATAGCACTAGCCGTCCACTTGAAAAATGTCGCCCGCCACGCAGCTACGCTTTGCTCCGCCGCCGGTGAAACGGTTTACCAAGACAGCATAGTGAGAGCTGGTCGCTGGCACGACGTGGGCAAGGCCCATCCTGTGTTCAATGCGACGATGCATTCATGTGACGCGGCTCCACTCGGTCTACTCGCCAAGTCGCCATGTAAGAGCCGCCACAGCCGCAAGTTCTTCCGCCATGAACTCGCATCCATGCTCGGCTGGCTGGCTCAACATGACGGCGAGCCTGACGCCGACCTCATTGCGTACCTGATCCTTGCCCACCACGGCAAGGTACGCATGAGCTTGCGCGCCATGCCAAACGAACAGGCCGGCGCCGACGTCAAGCGTTTTGCCCGCGGCATCCATGAAGGCGATTTGCTACCTGCGCTGGAATTCGACGGCGAGCACAGCGCCGCCACCACGCTCAAGCTTGCGCTGATGGAGATCGGACTTGGTGAGCAAGGCCCTTCGTGGAGCGAACGTGCGCTGCGGCTGTTGGATCAAATCGGCCCGTTTCGACTCGCCTGGCTGGAAACCCTGGTACGCCTGGCCGACTGGCGCGCTTCAGCGGCCGAACAGCTTGAACCCCTTGGCGGAGGTCTACACAATGACCCCCATGAACTGGATCGAAGCCATCAAGCACTGGCGCAGCCTGTCACCGGCGGAACAGCAGCGACGTGCGCTGGCGAATCTGCCGCGCAAGGTAGCTCGCAGCATGGCCTTCGAGGGCGAGCCGGTGGATCAGGCAATGCTGGAAGACGAACTCAGCCGCCTCACGCAGCAACCCGCTACGTCGACACCACGCTCGGCATCCTGAGTTACGCCGAACTAGCGCCGCATCTGGCGCGCCGCGTCGAGCAGACTCAATACGCGATCCGCCAAGGCGAACTCGATAGTCGTCCGCTCGACGAGAGACTTTTCCTCGACCTGCATCAGCGCATCTGTGGCGAGTTGACGCCAGGCTTCGCCGGCCGTTGGCGCAGTCAAGAAGTCGTCGTCGGCCAGCACCACCCGCCCTTGCCGTACATCGTTGCGCAGGCCATGCGCGACTACGTGCTTGATATGCAGGCGCGTATCAACGCCTTGCCGAGCGAAGCGAACGACCACCTGCTGGAGCTGCTTGCCTTCGCCGAAGGCCGACTGCTCAGCGTTCACCCATTCACCGACTTCAATGGCCGCACCACCCGCGTGTTTGTCGACTGGCTGACGCGCCGCCTCGAATTGCCAGATGTCGACCCAACGCCCGATGAAGGCGCAGCAACCGACCAATATCTCGCCGCACTGCGCGCCGCAGATCAACACAACTGGCAGCCGCTGATGATGATCTGGCGCGAGCGTTTGCAGCAGGGAGTCAACCCATGAACGAGATCGTGCTCGAAGGCTGCACGGCAACGCCGCTCGCTGGCTCTCTCAAGGCATTGGGTGTGCTGCGCTTGCTGTCGGGGAAGTACCCCGAAACGCGCGGCGCTTGGCGTGGCGACAGATTCGTGCTGACGACATCACTTGACCGTGAGGGGATCGCACAGTTCTTTCTAAACAACTACACGCCGACGCCGATCATGGCGCCGTGGAATGGCGGTAGCGGTTTCTACGAAAAGGACAACAAGGACGCTTTGCTGCGCATTGTGCGGAGCGAGGATCCGCGACTGCGCGACTACCAGACGAGTCTTGCAATCGCTGAATCCGCGCTCGCGGGGTACGACCGCTCTGCCAGCCCCAAGGACGATGACAAAGCTCGCCTCCTGACCGCCATCCGCAGCCAGCTTCCGGATACTGCTCTCGGTTGGTTTGATGCCTCAGTGCTGCTGGCGGGCGAGTTACCTCAGTACCCGCCGCTCCTCGGTACCGGCGGCAACGACGGCCGACTCGACTTCACCAACAACTTCATGCAACGCGTGCTGGATGTGCTTCCGATGGGCGAGGACGCGGTGGCGCAGACGACTCTCGGGTGGTTGCAAACGGCTTTGTTCGCCAAGACGGCGCCAGGACTGGCAAAGAGTTCCATTGGACAGTTCTCGCCCGGTCAGGCGGGCGGCCCAAACGCAGGCACCGGCTTTGATGCAGATGCCACCATCAACCCTTGGGACTTCGTTCTGATGATCGAAGGTGCGCTGCTGTTCGCCGCTGCAGCGGTGCGGCGCAACGCCGACGATCCCTTTGGCGTGCTGAGCTACCCATTCACGGTACGCGCTGTCGGCGCTGGATCGGGAAGCCTCGGTGAAGGCGACGTCGGCAGCGCGCGCGGCGAACTGTGGATGCCGCTGTGGACACAACCTGCGACACACGCGGAAGTGCAGGCATTGATGAGCGAAGGTCGAGTGGCGCTGGGACGCAAGCCGGCTAGAGACGCGCTCGACTTTGTGCGCGCCGTGCAGCGTCTGGGCGCCTATCGCGGCGTGCGAAGCTTCCAGCGTTACGGTCTTTTGATGCGCTCTGGCAAAGCTTACTTGGCTACACCGCTTGCGCGCGTCGAGGTTAGTGAGGTTCCAACCTCATCATGGCTCGACGAACTGGACGCCAACGGTTGGCTGGAACGTTTTCGTCGCTTCGCCAACGATGCCAATACGGCCGGCCGCTTCAAGACGCTCCGCAAACGCCTCGAAGACCGACTGTTCGTGCTGGCTGGAAAGATCCCAAGCAAGCAGGAGGCCCAGGCGCTGCTGACCTTGCTCGGCGAAGTCCAGTCGGCGCTTGCGGTGAGCAGCAAGGCACGCGAGTCCATGCGTCCTTTGCCGCGGCTGTCCGAACGCTGGGTGATCGCCGCTGATGACGACACGCCAGCCTTCCGCATCGCGAAGGCGCTGGCAGGGCTGCGCGGCGTTGGCGAGCAGCAGCTGCCGTTGCGTGCGCAACTGTTTCCGGTCCATCGTCGGTTCGACCAATGGCTGACCCCGGACGCCGGCGAGAAGTACCGCATCTGCGACGGCACACAGGGTCTGCTGATCGATACCCTGCCGAAGTTTCTCCAACGCCGCCTATGGCTGGCCGAGCGTCTCGCCATGGACGATAAGCCGTTGGACAGCCCGGCCGGGGCGACACTTGATGACATCGCAGCATTCCTGCGCGATGACAGCATGGATGCACGCATCAACGATCTGTTGTTCGGTCTCGCGCTGTGCGATATCCCGCAGGACATCGACCGCAGCGCCGGTGATGGTGCCGTGCCCGCTGCGTTCGCGCTGATGAGGCTTGCGTTGACGTCCGAGCGCACGCTGCGTTCACTCGAAGCGTTGACCGAAGGGCAGCGTTTACCCGTGCCTACCGGGATGCTGGCGCAGCTTGCCGCAGGCAATCACGGCAATCGCGCCGTGGCCTCTGCATGGCGACGTCTGCGAGCGTCTGGCTTGTCTCCACTGTTCACGCCCGGTGCGCTGCCGACACTTGCCGGCATCCATCCCAAACGTGCCGCTGCCGCTCTGCCGATCCCGCTGCGCTTTGGTGCCACTGCCGCGCTGCTACGCGCGGTGTTGAAACAACCTGAAACCGAATCCGTCTGACACTGCCCGTCAAGGAGAAGAACGATGAGCCTCGATCTGTCCGCACTCGCCAATGCCCCGCGCCTGCTGTTGCGTGCCACGCTAAAACCCTTGCAGGGCACGCGATTCCAGCCCACCGGTTTCCCCGAAATCGGCGCCGCCCAGTATGAAGGTCCTGACGGCACGCCGACGCTGCTGGTGGAATCGGCCCAGAGCATGGCCAACCGCATGGAGGCTGTGTGCTGGGACAAGGTCGCCGACGACTGGGTTGCGCCGCTCAAGGGTCTGTCGGTCATCAAGGTCAAGGACAAGGCCGGCCAGCCGCTCACCAACTCCGTGCTGGAGGCTCACCGTATCAATTCGCCGTACATCCTCGAAGGCAACGACAAGACGGTGTTCGACAAATTGAAGGCAGAGCTTGCAGACATGGAGGAAGGCCTCGTCGATCTGCGCAAGCTGGCACGTGTGCTGCTCTCTCTCGACATCAATGCTCTCCTGCACGGCGTATTCCTCGCCAAGAAGGAACTGGCCGGCGGTCGTCTGCGCCTGCCGCGCGCATTGTCGGGCTTCATCGAGGCCACCGGTATCAAAGTTGCGGCGAGTGGTGGCGTCAAGAACGACTCGGTCAATCCTTCAGGTGATACCTCCAAGGGTTTCGGCAACGTGCCGTTCTCTCGCGACGAGTTCGTCTCGCCGGACATCGCCGCCTACTTCAACCTCGACCTTGCACAATTGCGCGGTTACGGCTTCAAGCAGTCGGTGGTTGATGTACTTGTCGCGTTGGCGCTCTACAAGATTCGCGCCTTCCTCGGCACGGGCCTGCGCCTGCGCACCGCCTGCGATCTGGAATGTGAAGCACTCGACGTGCAGCGACCGAGTGGTTTTCAAGTGCCAACGCTGGATGCGCTTGCCAAAGCCTTGCCCGATCTGATCAAAGCTGCCTCGGCCGATTCGAAGTTCGAGACTACTATGGTGACGTACACCGGCGGCAAGCCGAAGAAGAGTGCGAAAGAAAGAAAGGGGGCAGATTCGGCGGTCGATGACGCAAGCAGCGATGATGGGGAGTGAATCATGCTCGCGCTCGCCTTCACCTTTCCCGCTGGGCGCTACCACGCAACGCCTTGGGATCGTCACGTCAATGAGGGTGCGGTGGCGTGGCCGCCCGAGCCGTGGCGCATCCTTCGTGCATTGATCGCCACGTGGCACCACAAGCTCAAGCACGACGGAAAATACAGCGAGGCAACGCTCGAGGCGCTGATCGAAACACTTGCGTTGGAACCACCGGAGTACACGTTGCCGGCCGCCAGCCACAGCCACACGCGCCACTATATGCCGCAGTTCGTTGCGGGCAAGACGTCTCTGATATTCGACGCCTTCACCGCCGTCGACCGCGCAGACCCGCTTGGCGTTGTATGGCCGAACGTCGAACTGCCAGACGAGCAGCGCTCGCTGCTCGATGATCTCCTTGCCGTCATGGGCTATCTCGGCCGCGCCGAATCCTGGGTCGAAGCCAGGCGCATAGACACGGCTCCGAATGCGAACTGCCAGCCTGGCGATAGTGCAATCGATACCGACACCGGCGAGATCAAGGGTGAACTCGTGACGCTCTACGCGCCGTTGCCATCTGCCGAATACCAGGCCCTGCGTGGTCGCTTCCTCGTCGACAAAAAGGCGCAAAAGAAGCTTGGCGGCACCTTGCCGGAAACCCTGCTCGATGCGCTCAGCGTCGATACCGGTGACCTGCGCAAGCTTGGGTGGAGTCAGCCGCCCGCCGCACGCAAGGTGAGCTACCTGCGACCACTTGATGCACTACGGCCGAGGCCTGTCATTCGACGAACGCAGACCCCCGCGGCCACAGCTATCAATTTCATCTTGAGCGGCAAGCCGCTGCCGCCCGTAGAAGATACGCTGCGCATCGGTGAACTCATGCGCATCGCCACCATGGGTCAATGCAAGCGTGCCTTCGGCGAGGACAACATCCCGCCCATCTTTTCAGGGCATGACCTGCCGGAGGGAAATCGCCACCGCCACGCCTTCTATCTGCCTTGGGACAGCAACGACGATGGCAAGCTCGATCGTGTTCTCGTCTACGCGCCTGATGGCATGAGCGATGCTGAGCAGCGCGCACTCGCCAAGGTCCAAAGATTGTGGGAGCGCGGCGGCACCGAGTGGCGGTTGGTGCTTGAAGGCAGTGGCACCCTCGATGTTGCAGAGAAGCTGACTCGATCCTCCACAATCTGGGAATCGGTTACGCCCTACCTGCACCCTTGGCACATCAAGAAGCGGCTCAGTGTCGAAGACCAGATCCGCCGCGAATGCCGCGAGCGCGGCATTCCCGAACCCGTTGGGATCGAGACCTTCCACGAAGTGGATATCGGCAAGGGACGCAAGCGTCGTCCCATCCATTTCCATCGCTTCCGCAGTCGCCGTGGTCTAACCCAACCCGACCGCGTTGGAAGCTTCCAGCGCCTGACCTTTCCCGAGCCGATCGCTGGTTCGCTGGCGCTGGGCTTTGGTTGTCACTTCGGACTGGGATTGTTCAGGCCAATGCTCTGAATCGCTGGCCGAAAAATGGACCCAATCAGCTCCAGCTATCGGTTCTATGCTGTCGTGTACGGTTGTCATGAAGTAACACGATTGTTACCATATGAGCGCTTCAAGGATCGAAGTTCGTGAATTGGTTTTGCCGTCGCGCGTATCCCGATACGCGCATTGGTTTGCCGGGCTCAATGTTGTGGCTGCCGCCAAAGTTGCGACAGCGGTCTATCGGCTGAGCGAAGGAAACTTCTCGACTACCAAGGGGGTTGGCTCTGGAGTGTTCGAGATCAGGATCGACTTTGGGCCGGGATATCGAGTTTATTTCGGGAAGGATGGCGAGTCGGTCGCGATCCTGCTTGGAGGTAGTTCCAAGAAAGATCAACGACGAGCGATCCAGGTGGCCATCGGTGACTGGGCCGCCTACAAGTCACTCAAACGCGCACGCCGAATATGATCAGGAGATTGCCTTGGCACTGACTCGCAACTTCAAGGAAACGATCATGGCGCGCGCGCAGCGCGATGTGGGGTTCCGCAAGGCGCTGTTCACCGAGGCAATGAATGCCTACTTGTCCGGTGATACGTCAGTAGGGAAGACCATGCTCCGCGACTTGATCAACGCCACCATAGGATTCGAAGGGCTGGCCGAGGATGTGAAGAAGTCAAGCAAGAGTCTGCATCGCATGCTGGCGGAGAAGGGGAATCCGAGTACGGAAAACTTTTTCGACATCGTGCGTGCGCTCCAGAAGCGAACGAAGGTCAGGTTGGAAGTTACGGCGAAGTAGCGTCGTCGCGTCGCCATCGACGACCACAGTACCGCCATTCCCACGTATTGATTGGCGGATCGACCTTGATATCCCTGCAACCGCGATCCGCATCGTACGGCAGTCGACGGTGTGAGTTCACTGGTCGTTCACGCAGTTGACCGCTGCGGCGTGCGCCGCAACGGTTCGCGCACATACTGCTCGACGATGTCGGCGCGGCGCG
>CAYWHG010000076.1:19227-21917 GCA_964457865.1 uncultured Steroidobacter sp. | reverse complement strand
CCACCGTGCGCGGAACGACACGATCTGTCCGAGGCGCCGTTCGTGCAGCAGCCTGCGGATGGTGAGGAAATCGCTGTCCCAGCGCCGGTTCTGGAAGGCCGCGAGCGCCAGCTGACGTTCGCGTGCCAGGTCGGCCAGCGACCGCGCTTCCAGCGAGGTGATGCTGATCGGTTTGTCGACCACCACATGCTTGCCGGCCTGCAGGGCGCTGCGGGCCTGCGGTACATGCAGGGGATTCGGCGAGGCGATGACCACCAGATCGATGTCGTCGCGTGCGATCAGTGCCTCGGCCGACGCCAGTGCCGTCGCATCGGGGTAGACCGAGGCGAGTTCCTGCGTGCGGCTCGTCGTCACATAGCGCAGTTCGATGCCCGCAGCCGTCAGCAGCGGCGCATGAAAGTACCGTCCTGCGAGTCCGAAGCCGATCAAGCCTGCCCGAATCGTCATGGGCGCATTATGTCGGCCGCGCCATTGCCTGGCGAATGAATCGCGGGCATATAATCCCGCCCGATCCGCAACGTCCGTGCAGACGGACGATGCAAGTTCTCAGGGTGCGGTGAAATTCCCCACCGGCGGTAATGGCGGCATCGATCGTTCGATGCAGCACAAGCCCGCGGGCGCTCGCGACGAGCCATCGTCGCGAGGACAGCAGATCCGGTGCGATTCCGGAGCCGACGGTACAGTCCGGTTAGAGAACGGGTCTCGGCCTGCGCCTCGCGCAGGTCGTGTCGTCGTGCATTTGCGCGCTGCGCAAGTGTGCGGCAACCCGTGCGCCCTGATCGATTTCCATTGAATTTGAGGAACGATCATGACTCAGCGCAATTCCTTCACGGGCACCGCCCAACGTATCGCCATCATCGAAGCCGGCTGGCACAAGGACATCGTCGGTCGCGGCCGCGATTCGCTGCTGGCGGAACTCGCGCAACTCGGCGTGTCGCACGACAACGTGGACGTGTTCTCAGTGCCGGGCGCCTTCGAGATTCCCCTGCATGCGAAGCGACTCGCGCGTACCGGCCGCTACGCCGCCATCGTGGGCTGCGGGTTCGTCGTCGACGGCGGCATCTATCGGCACGAGTTCGTTGCCGCAGCGGTGATCAATGCGCTGATGCAGGTGCAACTCGACACCGACGTGCCGGTGCTGTCGATGGTGCTCACGCCGCAGCACTTCCACGATCACGCCGAACACCAGCGCTTCTTCGAGGATCACTTCGTGGTCAAGGGACGCGAAGCGGCGCAGGCCTGCGTGCGGGTGATCGAGGCGCTGGCGCTCATTGGCAGTCCGTCGATGGCGACGTTGGGTACGGGCCAGTCGATGTGCGTGTGATTGCCGCTCGGCAAGGATCTGGATCCTCCACCGATCGCCCGAGCTGGTTGACTACGCGCCTCGCGCGCTGATACATAGTCGCTCGCGGGTAAGCGCCTTCGGATCGGTGCGCTGCACGGAAGATTGACAACAACAGCTAATGGATTGGCATATGACCATGCGTCGCTCGGCTGCGCTTTGCTGCGCGCTTCTCTTTGCTGCGTTCGGACTGCCTGCCGAAGAAATCCGCGACTACTACGCGGAACCGGGTCTGAATCCATTCAAAGGCGCGCTCAATCAGCATTTCAATGAGCACGTCGATCCGTTCTCGGGAACGCTGCAGCTCAAGTACACGGACCTGTCGATCCCCGGCAATGGGGGGATGGACATCAATATCACGCGTGTCTACACCAGCCTCCAGACGAATCAATATCCGGTACTGGGGCTCAATGGGCTCGGATGGACGATGCACTTCGGTCGCATCGTCATCTCCCGCAATCATGTGACCAAACTGTGCACGCAGGCAGGCTTTCAGCAGACCACGGTCGACAATCCATCCATCGAGTTTCCGGACGGCGGTCGCGAACTCCTCGTCCTGAATCACATCAACAATGACAACGCGCTGATCACCCGCAGCAACTGGCGGGCACGCTGTCTGGATGACAGTCCGGGGATGCTGGTGACGAGTCCCGACGGCACTCGCTACACCATGAATCAGCACGATACCTTCCAGGGTGAGCCGAGCTGGTACACGACCCGCATCGAGGATCTCGATGGCAACTGGATCCGGATCGATTACCGCAGAAATTCAGTGGGTGTCAGCTACATCCATGAGGTGTACCGCAGCGAGGAGGGCGCATCGACGCCAGTAGTGCGTTACGAGTACGAGTCGGAATCGAGCGCGGACATCAAGCTCGCTGCTATCACGGCCAATGGCCAGCGCCTCGAATATCGATACGAGCCGATTCCCGGCTTCCTGTATCCGTTCTACGAACAGTTGGTGGAAGTGGTGCGCCCCGATGGCCGGACATGGGAATACGGGTACAACCCCAAGCTCAATGATCCCGATCCGAACGATGGCGTGCTGGAGGACGGACCCGCCAGCTACTCGCTGATCCACGTCAAGTATCCGCACGGCGCCACCATCGACTACAGCTATCAGTATGTCGAGTTCGATCCCGGTTCGATGGAGCGCACGACGGCCATTCACACGAAGCAGGTCGATGGCGCCAATGTGACCGGCGGAAAGTGGACGTACGCATTCGCGCCCCACAGCAGCGCATTCCCCGACGGTCAGGGCGGATCGCTGCACTACGACGTCACGACAGTGACCGGTCCGGACGATGTCCAGCGGTTCTACCACTACGGCAAGGACTATCGCGGTCTG
>CAYWHG010000076.1:15418-19127 GCA_964457865.1 uncultured Steroidobacter sp. | reverse complement strand
ACGCGCTTCGACTACGACGAGCTGAATCGCCTGGTCGCGATCGATTTTCCCATCAAGGCCGACGTCACCATCGATTACTCGCCCGTGAGCGGCGGTTATCGGCGCACGCTCGTGCGCGGCAACTATCAGCAGGCCGAGACGATCAACGATTTCGGTCAGGTGGCAAGGATCGAGCGGCACGACACCGGGACCGGCCAGATCGTCTATCGCACGATGACGTACGACGCATTGGGCCGGCAGACATTCTCGTCCTACCCCAACGCGGCGACCGGCATTACCACGACGCACGATGCACTCGGACGCATCCGCAGGACCCAGCATCCCGACAATACAGGTGTCGACTACGTCTACGACGATGCCGAGGTCACGGTAACTAACGAGCGTGGATTCGCGACCCTGTACCGCTATGGCATCCGTGGCGCCGGTTTCGACACCAAATCACTCGTTCTCGTCGCAGCGCCGCAGAACGTGGGCACGATCATTCAGCGCGACTCCTTCGACAATCCGACGCGGATCTTCCAGGGGGAGCGTCTCGGCGACGGTTCCGTACGCGGCTACGGCAAGGAATACGCGTACGACGAGCGGCGATTCCTGGTGCGATCGATCGAACCGGAAGTCGGAACGACCGTGTTCACGCACGATGAGCTCGGCAATGTCCTCACCGAGCGCATCAACGATCTGGATCCCACGCGGTTTGAGTATGACGGTTTGAACCGTCGCACGATGACCGACTTCCCCGGCGCGACCCCCGATGTCACGGTCGCGTACGACGCCAACGGCAACATCGAACGGGCCTCACGCGGCGCCGAAACGATATGGGCCTATCAGTACGATGAGAACGACAACCTCACGCACGAGACGCTGACCGTCGCCGACATGCTTCTGGGGCAGCGGACATACGCCACGGTCCATGGATACAACGATCTGGATGCCGTTGCTCGGATCACGTACCCGGGCGGACTCCTCGTCGACTATGCCCCCGACGCGTTCGGCCGCCCAACGCGCGCCGGCACGTTCGCCACGAACGTGACGTATCACCCGAGCGGTCAGCTGCAAAGCTATCGCCTGGCGAACGGCGTCGTCACCAATGTCACGCTGAATCAGCGCCTGTTCGCTGAGCGGATCAATGCAGGTTCGTTCGTCGATCTCAACTACACGTATGACTCGATCGGCAACGTACGTTCGATCACGGACGGAATCGATCCGTCCCGGACTGTCCGCATGGACAACCCCGGCAGCTATGACGGGCTCGATCGACTGGTCGCTGCGACCGGCTCGTGGGGCGAGGCACGTTTCACATACGACTTCTACGGCAACATCCGTTCGAAGCGCGTCGGCAGCGACGACCTGTCGATCTATCTCGACCGACAGTGGCGCCCGAACCAGACGCGCAAGCTGAATCCCTCCGACAATTCGCTAGTCGATGCGCGCATGCGCTTCGACTATGACTCGCGCGGCAATACGACTGGCAAGCGCACGTATCGAGTCAACTCGGGAGCGACGACGCTGGATCAGCGCGACTTTGTCTATGACGCGGCATCCAACCTGGTCCGCGCGCAGGTATTCAACCGGACGGCAGCAGCCAACTCGACGCTGGCAGACAAACACTACATCTACGACGCGAACGGCCAGCGCACTGTCGAGAGAACGCATCGGGGCTACGACATCCGCTACAGCGTGCATACACGCGGCGGCGGATTGCTGTTCGAGGATTCGATTGCAGATTGCACCGCGACGGACTATGTCCGTCTGGGCGCGCTCATGATCGCGAAGTCCGAAGATCAACGTACGGATCCGGCGCTCGACACCGATGGCGATGCGATCAGCGACTGCATGGAGCTGCAGTTGGGGCTCGATCCGAACGACGCGAGCGATGCGGCTGCCGACCGCGATGGCGACGGTTTGTCGAACCTGCTGGAGTTCCGTGCGGGCAGCTCGTTGATCTTCGCGGATACCGATCGCGATGGACTGTCGGATCTGCAGGAGGTGAGTCAGTACCAGACCGATCCGACGCTGGCAGACAGCGACGGTGACGGCCTGGGAGATGCGGTCGAAGCCGGTGACCCACGCGTCGATCCGATGCTGGCCGACAAGGATCATGACGGCGTCAGCGACTACTGGGAGTTGCAGCTCGGTACCGACCCGCAGGATCCCGGCGACGCGCGCATCGATTCGGATGGCGACGGCTTCAGCAATCGACAGGAGAGTCTGCTTGGCTTCGATCCGACGAATCAGACGCACACCCCGACGGGCGGCAAGCAGGCCTGGAGCTTCGAGACCCTCGGCAGCATCTACGCATCTGCGGTCATCGATGCCAGCGGTACGATTTACGCGACGGCGAACGATTCTCTCTACGCGGTCGCTCCGGATGGCACCCAGCGTTGGCGTTACGCCGTGCCTCAGGGGCGCATGTCAGCGCCGACGCTGGCGCCAAACGGAACCGTTTACGTCGTTGTGCAGGGAAGCAACCGTGGCGTGCATGCAATCAATGCCGACGGTACGCTGCGCTGGCTGTACGCCTCCAGCCTCACGATTGAAGATGGCGTCACGTTGGGAGAGGACGGCCGCATCTATCTTTCGGGGTACAGCATCACTTCGAGCGGATGGGGCGGCGTTTCGGTCTACGGCACCTGGCTCGCCCTCGATTCCTCGGGCCAGGTGGTGGCCAATTCGAGTTTCGATTCCACCGTCCAGTACGCGCCGGTCGTTACGGCAGACAATCGTCTCTATATCGGCGATGGTTCGGGAAACATCCGCGCTTACAGCACGGGTGGCTCGTTGCTGTGGACAAAGATCACCGGAACCTATCTGCGGCAACCGCCCGTCATCGGCAAGAACCGGGTCGTCTACTTCTCCGACAACATCGGGCAGACCATCGCCCTCGATGCGAACGGCCAGACACTGTGGACGCGGCAGTCGCCTGACAATGAAACACGCTCCAGCGTCGTCATCGGTCCGGACGACACCCTCTACATGGGTGCGTATGGCAGCAAGCTCTACGCCTTGAGCCCGCTGGACGGCAGCACGCTGTGGCAGGCGGACACGTCAGGTACCTCATTCACGCCGGCAGTAGCGCAGAACGGCACGGTCTACGTAACGACATGGGGCGGTGCGATCAGCGCCTTCAGTCCCGCCGGCACACTGCTGTGGCGATACGACACGGACATGGAGATCAGCGCGCCACCGGTGATCGATCGCGATGGCACGTTGTACTTCGGTGCCCGCACCGGTCAGCTCTATGCGGTGGTCGACAATGCCGGCGGGCTTGCTCGCACGGCATGGCCGATGTCCCGCCACGATTCGGCAGGCACCGCGTACACCTGCTTCGATCCCGCCAGCTTCAGCGTCACGCCAGACGACGATGGCGACGGCATCGACAACTGTGCCGAGCTGCGCTACGGGCTCGATCCGTCGAATCCGGCCGATGGCGCACTCGATCGCGACGGCGACGGACTGACCAATGCACAGGAACATGCGGCCGGTACTTCGCTCGATCAGGCGGATACGGACGGCGATGGACTCAGTGACGGGGCGGAAGTTCTTACGCACCACACTGATCCGAAGCGGGTCGACACCGATCAGGATTCGATGAGCGACGCCCAGGAAGTTCAATATGGATTCAATCCGCTGGACGCAGCGGACGCACTGGGCGATGCCGACGGAGACGGATTCAACAACCAGATCGAGATCCGTACGGGAACGAATCCGC
>CAYWHG010000076.1:0-15318 GCA_964457865.1 uncultured Steroidobacter sp. | reverse complement strand
GCAATGGCCGGCTCAAGTGGGGCGAGCAGGGAATCGACTTCATCGGATTCGCTCCCTTGCTGTCCGTAGGCCGCAACGGCGAACTCATCGCGTTCCACAGCTCCGAAGGGGTCGCCGCCTATCGTGCGGATACCGGTCAGATGCTGTGGTCCAACACCACTCTCGAAACCTCGTCGGGCACAGCAATACCTCCCGTCATCGATGCCGATGGCACGATCTACCTGAGCTACTCGAACAGGCTCGTGGCTGTCGATCCGGTGAACGGCGCCATGCGCTGGGAACACCCGGCCAGTGGTGGCCATCCCGTCATCACCCGCGAGGGATTGATCCTGCAGTACTGCCAGGGCTCCTCCTGGCAGCTCTGCGCCCTTACCCGCGATGGTGAACTCGCCTGGACGACGAACAAGCAGGCTGGATTCACCGGCACACCGACGGTCGGTTCGGACGGCTCGATCTATGCCGTCAATGTGCAGGACGGACTCTATGCGCTGGATGGGAACGGGGCAGATCGATGGCATACGCCACTGCCAACCGGCAAGTCCGTCGAGTATCCCGTGCTTCTCGACGACGGAACGGTCTACATCGCCGGCGACGATTTCCGTGCCGTCGTCGTGGCCAATTCGGTAGGACTTGCCGACTCTCCGTGGCCGACCCGATTCCGCGATAACCGCAGCAGCCGCAACGCCCCCGGCGTCACCGATGTCGATCCCGATCCGGCGCCGACCATCGGCATCCGTCAGCCACGCAATGGCGCAGCGTTCACGATGGATGTGGGAACACCGGTGCTGTTCGCCGCCTACGCATCGGACTTCGCCGACGGTGATCTCGACAGCGCGATCGAGTGGCACTCGGATCTCGACGGTGTCTTGGGCGTGGGGGCGTCGCTGCAGTCGCCTGCCCTGAGGGTCGGCGATCACGTCGTAACCGCGAAGGTGACCGACAGCAGTGGACTGACTTCGAGCGTCACCATGAGTGTCGGCGTCGGGCAGTTCCCGCCTGAGCTTCAGCTTCAGTCGCCGCAGGACGGAGCAATCGTCGAGTACGGTGAATCTCTGACGTTGCGCGCATCGGCACAGGACGCTGCGGACGGCGATATCGGCGACACGATTCAATGGTCGTCGAGCATCGACGGCCCCCTGGGCATCGGCCGGACACTCGCGGTCTCGACATTGCAGAGAGGCTTGCATGTCATCACTGCGAGCGTTACCGACAGCAGCGGTCTGTCCGCGACTGTCTCCGTACAGGTCAACGTGGCCTTCGTTCCGCCGAGTGTGTCCATCTACTACCCCTATGGCGATTCGTCGTTCGAGGTCGGCGCCACGGTCGAGTTCGAGGGCCAGGCCTACGATGCGGCGGATGGAGATCTCAGCCAGAGTCTGGTGTGGTCGTCGGATCTCGACGGGGTCATAGGAACGGGCGACAGTTTCTCCACGACCGCGCTCAGCATGGGCACGCATACGATCACCGCACGTGCGCAGGACAGCAACGGTGCGGAGGCCATCGAGACCGTCAGGATCACGGTGGGGCACTTGCCGCCGAACCTGTATCTCAGTTCGCCCCGCTACTACCTGAGCGTTCCCCAGGGGACGGAGATTTCGTTCGAAGCCAGTGCCGAAGATGCCGTCGACGGCGATCTGTCGGAAAACATCCAGTGGCTCTCACCGATCGATGGCGTGCTGGGGACCGGCAGCAGTTTCACCAGGAGCGATCTGAGCGTCGGCATGCACGTGATGGTCGTCCAGGTAACGGACAGCAATGGCCTGACGGACTCCGAAACGGTCTACGTCATCGTTACTTCGCCAACCAACAGCGCGCCATACGTTTCCATCAACGCTCCGGCCACGAACAGCGAGTTCTACGTCGGGGATACGGTACGGTTGGCTGCGACCGGATACGACAACCAGGATGGTCTGATCACCGCGGTTCAATGGTTCTCCGATCTGGACGGATCGCTTGGAACGGGCGGCACGCGCGATGTCAGCACGCTGCGCATCGGCGATCACACGATCCGTGCCGTGGTCACCGACAGTGGTGGCGCTAAGGCCGCGGCGACGATCCGGATCAGGATACTGCCCCTACCCGATAACTATCCGCCGGTCGTCCAGATCACATCGCTCGGTGTCGGCGCTTTCTATACTGCAGACAGCACCATTCCACTGGCAGGCACAGTGAGCGACCGCGAGAACGGCGATCTCAGCACCTCGATCGTCTGGTCCTCGAATCTCGACGGTGAGTTGGGCCGCGGTGCGGCGATCTACGCGACTCTGACTGCCGGCGAGCACATCATCACGGCCACATCGACGGATCCTGGCGGCGCCATCGGCAGGACATCGCAAACGATCGTCGTCAATGCGGACGGGGAGTCCTATCACCTATACGACACGTTCAGTGTAGCCACTGGCCCGAACCTCCTGGCCGGCTGGCAGGTCGTCGACGATGGCGCGCTGCTCTGGCCGTCGGCCTGGTACGTAAGCAACGGCACGGTCGTGGAGTATGCCGGTACGTATCGCGGCTCGACATCCGCGAGCGTCATCGACAAGCCCGGCACGTACCTGCTGCAGACGACGGGCACGCACTGGACCGACTACCGCGTGAACGTGAGCCTGCGCAGTCCGGACAATGACGGGCTGGGGCTCATGTTCCGCGTGCAGGACAACAACAACTACTACCGCTTCTCGATGGACAGCGAGCGCAATTTCCGGCGGCTCGTGAGGAAGGTGAACGGCACGTTCACGACTCTCTGGCAGCAGGCGGCGGGCTTCACGGTCAATCAGGACTATGAGCTGGAAGTGATCGTCCAGGGCACGACGATCACCATCAGTCTCGACGGCGTGCAGCTGTACAGCGGCACGGACACGAGTCTGCGTCGCGGCACGATCGCGCTGTACTCCTGGAACAACCAGGGCAGCGTGTTCGACAACGTGGAGGTCGCCAACCTGACCGGCCCTGCGGCGAACTACGAGCCAGTCGTGGCGATCTCGAGTCCGGTCGACAACACGACCGTGGTCCGGGGCTCGACGGTGACATTCACTGCCACAGCGACCGACGTCGAAGACGGGACACTGTCGAACACGATTGCCTGGTCGTCGGATCTCGATGGCGATCTGGGTATGGGCGGTACCCTGGGTCTCAGCACATTGAGTGTCGGTGCCCATACGATCACCGCGACGAGCCGCGACAGCCTCAACGCCGTCGGTACGGCCACGGTACGCGTCACCGTCAACGAACGCGTGAATACGATGCCGTCGCTCACCATTGCGGCACCCGCGAATGGCGCGTCGCTCATGGCCGGTACGAACGTCACGTTCAGCGGAACAGCCATCGATGCCGAGGACGGCACGCTCAGCGGCGGCATTGCCTGGTCGTCGAGCCTGGACGGCGCCCTCGGTACCGGCGCGAGCCTGACGGTAAGCTCGTTGCGCGTCGGCAGTCATACGATCACTGCATCCATCACCGACAGCGAAGGCGGCACGACCACACGGACGATCAGTCTGACGGTCACGCAGTTCGTGAATCAGGCCCCGGTCGTCACGATCACGGCACCCGCAAGCGGCGGAACGTACACCAGCGGCACGCTGATCACCTTCACCGCCACGGCGACTGACGCCGAAGACGGCGCCCTCACCAGTTCGATCGAATGGACGTCCAATCGCGACGGCACGATCGGTTACACCGGTTCGGTCAGTGTCAGTACGTTGTCCGTCGGCACACACACGATCACGGCGACGGTGCGCGACAGCATGAATGCCGCGCATTCGCGCTCGATCACACTGACGATCGGCGCGGCGCCACCCACGCTGATGTCCGACAACTTCTCCGACAACAACTACAACGGCTGGACCGTCGTGACCGAATCCGGAACGACCTCGGGCCCGGGCGCATGGAGCGCGAGCACGGGCGCGCTGCGGCAGACCTCGGGCGTCTATGGCGGCTCGACGAGTTCATCGAGCATTCCGCGTCCCGGCACCTACATCCGCTATGCCGCCGGCAGTTCATGGACCAACTACACGTTCGAGGCTGATCTGCGTACCAGCGACGCCGACACGCTCGGCGTCATGTTCCGCTACCGGGACAACAATAACTATTACCGTTTCTCGATGGACCGCACTCTGTCGCAGCGGCGGCTGGTCAAGAAAGTCGGCGGCACGTTCACGGTGCTGCGTCAGGACGCGGTGCGCTTCAGCACGAATCAGACCTACCGCCTGTCGGTTACGGTCAACGGCAGCGCGATCACGGTATCGATCGATGGAGCGACCTTCTACAGCGGCACCGACAGCAGTCATGCGAGCGGTACAGTCGGCTTCTACACCTGGCGAAACTCCGGCGCGACGTTCGACAACGTGATCGTGCGTGGCATCGTGCCGATGGCGAGCAATTGGGAACCGAACCATGCGCTGCACGAGCCCACGCACCTTTTGGCCGAAACGGGCTCGAGTGGCCTTGCGTCTATGCGAGCGAGGTCGACGCTCTTGTTCCCTCCCCTGCGAAGCGGGGAGGAGGCTTTGCGGAAACCACCCGGAGAGGTGGGAGGGCCAGGGTGGGGGCGACTTTCGGACCAAGAGCAAGAGCCCGACATCCCTGGGGGAGCGCCGCTGGTGCCGCTGAGAGAGACACCGCTTATCGCCTTCCTTGATGACATGACGACGACAAGGAGTCTGCAATGAGCCGCTTGGACCTTCGCTCGCTGCTCTCGACCATGAGTCGACTGTTCTCGCTCGTCGTCCTGCTCCTGCTCGGCACGCAGCTCGCACACGCCGAACGCAAGACGACGTACTTCCACACCGACGGCCTGGGCTCGGTGGTCGCGGCCTCCGACGACAGCGGCAATCTTCTGTGGCGCAAGGAATACGCGCCGTACGGTGAGCAGCTCGACTCGACGAGTGAGAACGAGAAGCTCGCGTACACCGGCAAGGAGCATGACGACGTCACGGGACTGACGTACTTCGGGGCACGGTATTACGATCCGCATCTGGGCCGATTCATGGGCATCGATCCCGCCGGGATTGATCTCGACAATCCGTTCACGTTCAACAGATATGCCTATGGGAACAGCAATCCGTATCGATTCGTCGACCCGGATGGGCGCGAGATATATGACGTCAAGGCCGAGGTACTTCGAAATACATTTGGCCATGGAACCTCAGGAAAGGGGCACCACTGGGTGCCTTTCGGTTCGGTCAATGGGCCGGATATGGATCTTTCCAACGAAGCCAGAGTCGTCTTTGGTCAAAGCGTAAGCGGTGCGAAGCTCACAAGCTACGACCACAATCTCAGCGAACATCCGAGCTACAACGGCGCGGTGCGGCAGGAGTTGAAGACGTATGCTCAGCGGAACGGTATTGAGCTTTCGAGGATGACGACAGAGCAAGCCAACAAGTTTGTTGAGCATGTAAAAGCATCGGATATAAAGGAGATTGCTGCCGTAAATTCCCGCGTCACGCGCTATACAGAGAAAGCCATGCGATGGTCAGGTAGGGCGGGGAGGACTTTCTTCTGGGCGTTGGCTAGCGTGGGAATCGTGGACTATGCAGAGCAAACCATTTCGACCCAAACGGCCGCATGCAGGGCGACCAATTGTGCCTATGACGAGTGAATACCGGTGACCGATCTGCGTGAGTTGTTGATCGACTTTGGTCGCTGCGAACGCAGAGTCAATGCGGCATTGCGCGAACGGTTCTCATCATGCTTTGCTAGCGAGGACTGGCTGCGGGCGAACGCGAGTTCTGAAGAGTGGATGGATTACCTGCGATATCGTTCGGAGCTTGCCATCGAAATCATGCTCTCGCGTACCCCGGAGAGCATAACGTTAGCGGATCCCGGTCAATACACTTGGAATTCGGCTGACATAACCAGGCGAGTGACGGAGCGTTTCCAAAATCATGGGCCGGCGCGGGCACTCTTCCTGGAGTCTCGCACACGTCATCTCGTCAAGTTGACGAAGGTCGAGCAGCGGCTGAGCAAGGTGCAAGAGCTGTCGACTGAGGCGGATCAGGAGGAACGGGCTCGATTGTTCGAAGAGTTCTGGTCGAGGCGTGCGAAAGAGGTGAACGCCTTGATCAAATGCTTTCCACCAGAAGAGTTGCGAGAGTACGGTGCCAGACCTCAGGCATTCGCCCGGTTTTACGCGGCTCGGGTGTTGGCACGGCTCCGGACTCTGTCGCTTGGCGACGTTAGTGGTCCGCGATCTGCTACAGATTCGATCAGCCTACTCGTGGACGAGAGATTCAGATGGATCGTCGAACCTCTGATTGATTTCTACAAGCCTGGCCCTCTTAAAGGAGGGATCCATCTGCGTATGTACCTGCACGACATGGTGGATAGGACGTTGAAACCCTATGTTAGGGACGATGGATTCATGCCTTATTTTCAGACGTTGCCAGGCGAGTTCAACGCATATTCCCGGTTCGATGATGCGGATAATCTAAGCGTCTGTTGCGAAGCATGGGCGGAATGCGTGATTCAAACGGTAATGGTTTTGCGCGATGCGGGTCGCCGGATCTGCATTGAAAGTCGGGTTCAGAGTTGAAGTGGCCGCTACATACTTGCGTGCCTCACTATCGAGTGGGCAGTGCATGCATCATGCGACCGGCGATGAGCGGACTGACCGGATTCACACTGCTGTGTTCACCTGGACTACTTCAATGCCTGGTGACGATATGTTTCGATGTCGCGTCTGCGGCTTGTGGCTTGATGATCCCCCGTGGGGCGCCGATGGCCGCACGCCTCTGTTCGACTACTGCCCCTGTTGCGGTGTCGAATTTGGCTATCAGGATGCCACCGCGGTCGGGGCGAAGCGGTTCCGTGAACAGTGGTTAGAGCGTGGAGGCCATTGGTCGGTCAAAGAGCGTGAGCCGCCGAACTGGGATCTCACGCGTCAACTCGAGCATATACCTGAGGGGTTTCGCTAGAAGCGGTGCATCTGCCATTTGCTTATCGGTTCGCAGCAAATCTAGGAGAGTCGCTGATGCCTTTGGCAGGTTTGTTTGATGTCGATGGTGTCGGCTACCGGAAAATGCGTGCCCACATGAACCTCCTCAAGGAATGCCGAAGGCACTGCCATGCGTAGAGCCCGAATTGTCGTCATCGTCACCGCTACCGCTATCGCGATAGGCGTTCTTGGGTACTTCAGATTCTCTGATCCCCGCCCCAGTCCAGTGTCGCAGTCCTCTGGGGCATCACCGATGGATACAGATCCGGCGATGACCTCGGAGTCGGTACCGCAACTCAAAGAAGACGGCATCGTGCCGCTGCCGACGGATGCGGTAGGTAGATCTCTGTCCGAAGAGACTCGCTAGCCAGACAACTACTACTGTTTCTCGATGGACCGCACGCTGTCGCAGCGACGCCTGGTCAAGAAGGTTGGGCGGCACGTTCACGGTGCTGTGTCAGGACAGCGTCCGTTTCAACACGAATCAGACCTACCGCCTGTCGGTCACGGTCAACGGCAGCGCGCTCACGGTGTCGATCGATGGAGTGACCTTCTACAGCGGCACCGACAGCAGTCATGCGAGCGGCACGGTCGGCTTCTACACCTGGCGCAACTCGGGTGCGACGTTCGACAACGTGATCGTGCGTGGCATCGTGCCGACAGCGAGCAATTGGGAACCGAACCATGCGCTGCACGAGCCCACGCACCTTTTGGCCGAAACGGGCTCGAGTGGCCTTGCGTCTATGCGAGCGAGGTCGACGCTCTTGTTCCCTCCCCTGCGAAGCGGGGAGGAGGCTTTGCGGAAACCACCCGGAGAGGTGGGAGGGCCAGGGTGGGGGCGACTTTCGGACCAAGAGCAAGAGCCCGACATCCCTGGGGGAGCGCCGCTGGTGCCGCTGAGAGAGACACCGCTTATCGCCTTCCTTGATGACATGACGACGACAAGGAGTCTGCAATGAGCCGCTTGGACCTTCGCTCGCTGCTCTCGACCATGAGTCGACTGTTCTCGCTCGTCGTCCTGCTCCTGCTCGGCACGCAGCTCGCACACGCCGAACGCAAGACGACGTACTTTCACACCGACGGCCTGGGCTCGGTGGTTGCGGCCTCCGACGACAGCGGCAATCTTCTATGGCGCAAGGAGTACGCGCCCTATGGCGAGCAGCTCGACTCCACGAGCGAGAACGAGAAGCTCGCGTACACCGGCAAGGAGCACGATGACGTCACCGGACTGACGTACTTCGGGGCACGCTACTACGATCCGCATCTGGGGCGATTCATGTCGGTCGATCCGGTCGGATTCGTGGAATCGAATCCGATGAGCTTCAACCGGTATGCGTATGCCAACGGAAATCCGTACAGGTTTATTGATCCAGACGGTCGATCGGCAATTGAGATTGAATACAAAGGGTACATGGTTCAGACCGGCACTCGTCTTGGCAGGCAGCCCCTAGGGCATGGAGGCGTATTGCTAATTAATGATAAGACAGGACTTACAAAGTACTACGAGTACGGGCGATACGATGCTGGTGACCAAGGCAAGGGAAAGCGGTTGATCGGTGAAATTCTTGCGGGTAACGATGGGAACGTCCGAAAAGTGGATGTGCCAGATGTGATGATCGGCAAGGATGGAAAGCCAACCGAAGGCTCTTTGAAGGCTGTTTATTCGCATCTGTCTAAGGTCGCTGGCCAAGGAAAACCAGTAAAGGGAATCTTTCATGCGAAAGCCGATTTCGATGCTATGGAAATCTATGTTACGAAACTTGCTGGCGATAAAGACCGCGCGAGATACAACTTGTTCGTTAACTCCTGTTTCGACTTTGCCGATGATGTTGCGGATTCGGGGCGCCGGGCAGCTCGTAACACAGTGAAGGATGAGTAATCGTGGAACCTGCAGAACAATCCATCAGCGCACTAGAATTCGTTCTACTCGTTGCCCTGCTTTGCCTTCCGTCGATGTGTATTGCTGTGGCCGCCGCATGCATTGTGCTTAGAAAACAGGGATTGCTTTCCGAGCGCAGGCTTCTGGCGATCGGCCTTATCGTCGCTATTGCACCATCAACCATTGCGCTTGCCCTGCTGATCTGGCTTGCCTTTCCCGATCTTGCGACTGACGTTCTGAGCCCCAGTAGCGTGTCGCGCTACGTCTTCCTGCCTGGCATTGCCAGTGCAAGCATTGTTGTTTCCCTCCTTACAGGGCTGGTTCGATGGGTTGTCCGGTTGCGATAGAGATGTCTGTAGACGGCTCTTCGTATGTTGTCTGTCGCCACTGCTCGCGTCGCCTCCGTCCGCGCCTTCGGTGTCAGGCTTGCATGTTTACGTCAGCGCGGCACAGGCTCCAAGTAAGTGTTCGTTTCGGTCTTCTCTAGTCGCGCGCGTTGCGCACGGCATTGGGAAATCCGCTGGAGTCTTGATCTCAAGGTTTAGCAATGAACAGAACCCGAATCATAACCATCGCCGCGATCGTCATCACCATCGCGGGCCTGGCCTATTTCAGACTGTCCCCACGAAGCAACGACACACAGTCGTTACCGCCTGCCGGCGCCTCGCCCGTGGATACCGATCCGGCGATGACGACCGAGCCGGCGCCGCAACTCAAGGAAGACGGCATCGTGCCTCTGCCAATAGAGGCAGTAGGCAGGTCCTCTCCGGAGGATATTCGCTAGCCAGAGTGTGACGAGACAGAAGCTACGTTCGGCAACTTGTTCATGCCGGGGCCGCTGGCCAGTATCGTGGATCCACAACTGACGCTGGACGAACCGGCAGCGCGTTTCGCGAAATCGGATGCAACCACTCAGCCCAATGACAGCATCGTTCGGAACGATGACACGAAGTCCGATTCAATGCCCGTCCTATTTCCTCCCTTGCGCAGCGGGGAGGAGGCTTTGCGGAAACCACCTGTAGAGGTGGGAGGGTCAGGGTGGGGGTCACTTCTGAGTGCAAACGCATTCACCGCAGCAGGCGCGGGTTCGATGACAGGGAGTCTGCAATGAACCGCTTCAGCCATCCTCGCTCGCTGTTCTCCAGGATGAGCCCGTGCTTCTCGTTCGTCCTGCTCCTGCTGTTCGGTGCACAACTCGCGCACGCGGAGCGTAGGACGACGTACTTCCACACCGACGGCCTGGGCTCGGTGGTTGCGGCCTCCGACGACGCCGGGAATCTTCTGTGGCGCAAGGAGTACGCGCCCTATGGCGAGCAACTCGACTCAACGAGCGAGAACGAGAAGCTCGCGTATACCGGCAAGGAACACGATGACGTCACGGGCCTGACGTACTTCGGTGCCCGCTACTACGACCCGCACCTGGGTCGCTTCATGTCGGTCGATCCGGCGGGGCTCGATCCGGAAAATTCACTTTCGTTCAACCGATACATGTACGCAAACAACAATCCCTACAAATTTATTGATCCCGACGGTCGGGAAACGATTTTTGTCGGAGGTGCGGGAGTGAATGGGGCCTATATTTCTGACATGACGAATAGACTAAGTGCTGCAGGAATTCGGGATGTTCGGGCTGCAAGTGCGGGAGCAGCTTCCTTTGGAAACACGGTTCTTGACGCTGCACTTGTTACAAAATGGAATCAGGATCTCGGAACTAAATTCTATGGACGATATGCGGGGCGGGTGAAGCTAAATGTTCCTGAGGGTCAACAGCTGAATCTTGTCGGGTACTCTCATGGTTCTATTGTCGTAGCCCAGACCGCTCTCGCACTTGCTTCAGGTGGTCAGCGAGTTGACAACGTTGTTCTGGTTGGTGCGCCGATTAATCGGAGTTTGTTGGATGCACTACAGCGTCAACAGAATATCGGGGCTGTCCACGTCGTCGATCTGGCGCAATATGGTGATCCGATATACGCAGGCATGTCCGACGCGGAAATAGTTAAATCGGTACCAACGTTGGTCAGGCAGATGAGTGAAGGCAGAGGACACTTTCACTATGCCCCAGCAACTCGTGAAGGTGATGATCGACGAACGAAACTGGCAACTGAGATTAAGGGAATGGGACTGCGCTAGTGACCAAAAAACTCACATGCACTCGTAGCATGCTAACGGACACTGTTGTTGCCGTTCTCCTTGTCGTCAATGTAAGTGCGATTCTCGCGACGTTGTACTTGTTTCGCTTCTCGCTGGCTTGTGGCTTAGGAATTGGCGTCTATTCTCTGTGGCTCTATCTGCCGTCGGCTTTGCTTGCGTTGGGAGCTTGTCCTTTTGCCAAGGCGCGCTGCCTGAAGGTTTTTCGGAATATCGTCGTGGGACTAAACGTAGTGTATCTCGGGGTACTACTAGTCCAAGGGACGTGTTTCTCATGCGTGGACGAGTGTGTGCAAGAAGCTCAGGCGGCTGATCGATGACCGCAAGGAAGCGAAAACGGAGCGTAGTCGGATCGTCCCATAACCGATTTCGGCATACGCATAGCGGAGACAAAGATGCCGCTGCCGACTAGAACCACAATCGTCGTCATCATCGCCGCCATCGCCATCGCTATCGCGATTGGCGTTCTTGGGTACTTCAGATTCTCTGATCCCCACTCCAGTGCGGTGTCGCAGCCTTCTGGTGCAGCGCCGACAGATACAGATCCGGCGATGACATCGGAATCAGTACCGCAACTCAAAGACGACGGCATCGTGCCGCTGCCGACGGATGCGGTAGGCAGATCTCTGCCCGAAGAGACGCCTCGCTAGCCAGACAACTACTACCGCTTCTCGATGGACCGCACACTGTCGCAGCGTCGCCTGGTCAAGAAGGTGGGTGGCGCGTTCACGGTGCTGCGCCAAGACTCGGTGCGCTTCAACACGAATCAAACCTACCGCCTGTCGGTCACGGTCAACGGCAGCGCGATCACGGTGTCGATCGATGGAGTGACCTTCTACAGCGGCACCGATAGCAGCCATGCGGGCGGCACGGTCGGGTTCTACACCTGGCGCAACTCCAGCGCGACGTTCGACAACGTGATCGTGCGTGGCATCGTGCCGACAGCGAGCACGCTGGAGCTGCCGATCGCGTTGGATGAACCGGCGCCGCTCTTCGCTCAATTCGTTCCAGGAGCCTGGTCCAGGCTCGCCCAGAACACCGCTCAAACTCAGATACACAACCTGTCCGAAGACATCGTTATGGACAACTGGCCGTACGCGGGTCTCCCCTTCCCTCCCTTGCGAAGCGGGGGAGGGCCAGGGTGGGGGTCGCTTCTGAGTGCAAACGCATCCATCGGAGCAGGCGCGGATTCGATGACAAGGAGTCTGCAATGAGCCGCTTGGACCTTCGCTCGCTGCTCTCGGCCATGAGTCGACTGTTCTCGCTCGTCGTCCTGCTCCTGCTCGGCACGCAGCTCGCACACGCCGAACGCAAGACGACGTACTTTCACACCGACGGCCTGGGCTCGGTGGTTGCGGCCTCCGACGACAGCGGCAATCTTCTATGGCGCAAGGAGTACGCGCCGTATGGCGAGCAGCTCGACTCGACGAGCGAGAACGAGAAGCTGGCCTACACCGGCAAGGAGCACGATGACGTCACGGGCCTGACGTACTTCGGGGCACGGTATTACGATCCGCATCTGGGGCGGTTCATGGGAATGGACCCTGCGGGGATCAATCCTGGTAATCCGTTTACATTCAACAGATACGCATACGGCAATAACAATCCATATCGGTTCGTCGATCCTGACGGTAGGGAGGTACACGACGTCTCTGCAGATGTGCTTCGTAAGACCTTCGGCTCGGGTACTTCTGGCAAGGGCCATCATTGGGTACCTTTCGGCTCGACCAACGGACCCGGCATGGATATATCGAATGAGGCTCGAGTGGTCTTCGGTCAAAGTGTCAGCGGCGAAAAATTACCTCATCAGGACCATTTGCCAGGACACAAGCAGTATACGGACGCGGTCCGGGAAGAACTCCAAGACTATGCGAAGGTGAACAGGATCAAGCTGGCTGATATGACGAAGGCAGAAGCCGAGGACTTTGTGAAGGTCATCCAATCATCGAAGAGACCGGAGATTCATAACCTAAATTCTCGGGTCATCCGATTTACTCAAAAGTCGCTGAACTTCAAGAGTTTCGCAGCCAAAGCAATTCTCCGCGGCGCAGCCGCGTGGGGCATCGTCGACTATGCTTCTGAGACAATCTCGACAGAAACTACGGCTTGCAGAGCAACGAATTGTGCCGGCCTCGAATAGATGAACCGCGAAGACTTTTTTTCTCTTCTGGCGGATCAGCTATCGAAGATTGATAGCTCGCTGGAGCAGGCCGGGTTTCGCAGCTGCCTGGTCGATCGCGATTGGATGAGAAGTCATTCCAGTGAAGCAGAGTGGCAAGATTTTCTGGTTTACAGGCGTGAATACGCCAGAGAAGTATTGCAGTCGGACTCGCCTGCAGCGATCGAGCATTCGAATCCCGGAGAGTATGAGTGGCACTCCTCGGTCATCGCGGACCGCGTGCTACAACGATTTCGAAAGTTTGGCGATGTGCATGCGCAGTTTCTGAATGGCACGACGCGCCATCTAACGGAACTCACGGTGCCTGCCCAACGTCTGGGCAAAATTATGGAGCGCGCATCCGCCTCCGATATTCAAGAGTGCGAACGCCGGTTAGAGGAGTTCGATATTCGTTACGTTCGTGAGTTGCTGGAGACGCGCAACGAGGATCCCCTCGTTCAACGAGTCTGTGAGGATCCGGGTGCAACGCCAGCGGACGTACAGCGACTGTTCGTTCGCATGATGATGGCTCGTATTCTTGGGAAGATCGCCCCAGGTCCGACGAGCATTCGATTGACTCCCGTCGACGATCAGTTCATTCGGTATGTCGAGTTCCAATTGGAGGTTGATCCAGAAGACTTCGTCCGAAAGGCTAGAGGGACGTTGTATCTGACTGCGTCGTATGGCTCGGCGCTGTCGCCGTCAACGCTACCGTTAGGCTTCTGGTTGCACATCACTCAAGTGCTGCCCGGGCGATTTCGTGACTACTCGCGGTTCACCTCGCAAGCCGAGTTCGTTCTCTGCTTCAGTGCTTGGTTGCATGTGGCGTCGCATATCACTAGAGGGCTGCTAGCGGAGAGATGGCGATGGGTCGGCGATCACAAATAGTCATCGCGCGACAGCGTCATTGACAGTCCTTGCTCCAAACGTACAGGGAAATGCGCGCCCACATGAACCTCAAAGAATGCCGAAGACACTGTCATGCTTAGAGCCAGAATCGTCGTCATCATCGCCACCGCTATCGCGATTGGCCTTCTTGCGTACTTCAGATTCTCTGATTCCCGCCACAGTGCAGTGTCGCAGCCTTCTGGCACGGCACCGACGGATACAGATCCGGCGATGACCTCGGAGTCGGTACCGCAGCTTGAGGAAGATGGCATTATGCCGCTTCCGACGGATGCGGTCGGCAGGTCTCCGCCTGAAGAGGCCAGTCGTTAGCAGACCATCGGTCACGGTCAACGGCAGCGCGCTCACGGTGTCGATCGATGGAGTGACCTTCTACAGCGGCACCGACAGCAGTCATGCGAGCGGCACGGTCGGCTTCTACACCTGGCGCAACTCCGGCCCGACATTCGACAACGTGATCGTGCAGGGAGTGATGCCGATGGCCGGTATCGCGGCACCACAACTGACGCTGGACGAACGGGCAGCGCGTTTCGCGAAATCGGATACGACCATTCAGCTCAATGACAGCACCGTTCGGAACGGTGACGCGAAGTCCGATTCATCCTCCGCTCCCTTCCCTCTTTTGCGCAGCGGGGAGGAGTCTTTGCGGAAAACACCCGCAGAGGTGGGAGGGCTAGGGCGGAGGCCGCTTCTGAGTGCAAACGCAGGCGCGGGTTCGATGACAAGGAGTCTGCAATGAACCGCTTCAGCCATCCTCGTTCGCCACCTCCCAAGATGATCCGGTGCTTCTCGTTCGTCCTGCTCCTGCTGCTCGGCGCACAATTCGCGCACGCGGAGCGCAGGACGACGTACTTCCACACCGATGGCCTCGGTTCTGTGGTTGCGGCTTCCGATGACGCTGGGAATCTTCTGTGGCGCAAGGAGTACGCGCCCTATGGCGAGCAGCTAAACTCGACGAGTGAGAAAGAGAAGCTCGCCTACACCGGCAAGGAGCACGACGATGTCACGGGCCTGACGTACTTCGGGGCGCGCTACTACGACCCGCAGTTGGGGCGGTTCTTGTCGGTCGATCCGGTCGGATTCGTGGAATCGAATCCGATGAGCTTCAACCGGTATGCGTATGCGAACAGCAACCCATATCGATTTGTTGACCCTGACGGTCGATGGCCATCTCAGTCTGGCTTTTATGTGCATCAGCGCGCGACGTATGAAGTGATCGGCAAGAATCTGCCGAAGTCGGAAAGACGTATTCTGGCGAACGCGCACGTTATCGCCGATGCGCCTCAATACCAAACAGGG
>CAYWHG010000075.1:18950-22166 GCA_964457865.1 uncultured Steroidobacter sp. | reverse complement strand
GCCAGTCGCCAGCAGCCCCTCAGAATCCCACTCTCGCCCTCACTCCCTCAGCCGTATTTTCCAGCTTCATTTCCCAGCGATAGCGTTCGCAGATCCGCCGTACCAGGTACAGGCCCATGCCGTGTCCGCCGGGATGCGTCGTGAAACGGCGGGTGGGCTGTGCGGGGTCCGCCGGCGGCAGGGCGCCGGCGTTCGAGACGCTGAGTTCGCGGCCGTGCAGCCGGCAGTACACATCGTCGGCGGTGCCATGCTGCAGGGCATTGCGCACGATATTGCCGATGAGCATGGCCACCATGCTTTCGGGAGCGGCAACACGTACGGCTTCGCGCGGCTCGATGTCGACGCTGATCCTTTTGTGCGGCGTCATGCTGCGCAGGTCCTCGACGACGCGCGTCAGCAGCTGCTGGATTTCGCAACCGGCATCGCCATCGCGCGCAGCGCGTTCTTCGCGCGACAGAGTGAGCAGCGCGTCGGTGAATTCGGTCATTTCGCGCACGGCGCGCTGGATGCGGCCGAGCGCGTTCGCGGTGCCGGGGCGATCCGCCATCTGGGCTTCCAGCAGTTCCACCGCACCGCGAATCACGGCGAGCGGCGTACGCAGTTCGTGACTGGCCGTTGCCGTGAACGACTGTTCGCGTTCGACGAATCCATCGAGCCGTTCCATGTAGCTGTCGATGGAACGGGCAATGGGTTCGAGTTCGTTGCCGGCGAATTCCGCGCCGATACGCACGTACCGCTGACCGGGGTCGGTGTCGGTGAGATGGTCGGCCAGCGCATTGATGGGCTTGACCAGCCGGCCGGAAATGCCGAACGCCGCCCAGCCGGCCACGGCGACGATGCCGATGACGCCGAGCGCGATGATGAGGATGGCAATCAGTTCCTGTCGCGCATGCGTCGTCACGTCGTAGGTGATGTAGAGGCGGCCGAAATCGCCGTCGCGTACCAGCACGTCGAGCACCCGTCCTTCGGAGCGCACGCGATGCATCTGGCCGGGCCGCAGGGTGGCGATGCGTCGCGGCAGTTCGGCGAAGTCGCTGGAGCGATAGATGCTCAGGCGCGCCGAACGCAGCGGCTCCGCACCGCGATCGACGCGCATGCGCTGTGCGTAGTGGGTCAGTTCCTCGGAGAGCAGGTCGTAGGTGACATTGCGCTTGAGGCGCTCGTCCGCGAGCACCGACCAGGCCGCCAGCACGACGCCCGCGATCGCGACGAGCGCGATCATCGTGCCCGCGATACGGCCGCGCAGGCTGAGCCGCGCGAGCCGCTCGTTCAGGTTACGAACGAAGCGGATCCGGCGAAAGTCGATAGCCCGTGCCATGGATCGTGTGGAGCAGTTTGATGGGGAAGTTCTTGTCGATCGCGGTGCGCAGCGCGTGCATGTGGGCCCGCAGGAAATCGCCTTCGGGCGCGCGATCGCCCCACAGTTCGTGTTCGAGTTCGGCACGGGTGACGACACGGCCGGAATGCTGCATGAGCACGGCGAGGATGCGCCGCGTCGTCGGGTTCAGCTTGATGCGCTCGCCGCCGCGTTCGGCTTCGAGCGTGTTGAGATCGAACTTCAGATCGCCCACCGTCAGCACGCGCGGCATGTCGGGCGGGCTGGCGCGACGCACCAGCGCCTTCAGTCGCGCGTCCAGTTCGACCAGCGAGAACGGCTTGATCAGGTAGTCGTCGGCGCCGGCCTCGAAGCCTTCGACCTTGTCCTCCAGCAGATCTTTCGCGGTGAGCATCAGGATCGGTACACGAGTGTGGCCGGCGGAGCGCAGATTGCGACAGACCGTCAGCCCGTCCATGCCGGGCAGCATCAGGTCCAGCACGATCGCGTCGTACTGCTCGTTCATGGCCAGTTCGAGCCCGATGCGCCCGTCCGTCGCGTGCGCCACCGCATCGCCGCGCGCGCCGAAATACTCGGCGATGTTGGCGGCGATGTCCTTGTGATCTTCGATCAGCAGGAGCTGCATGTGCGGGGTCGGTCTGTCATGGCGCGGTCACATTCTAGGCCCGGATCGAGAGGTTCACACGGAGATCACGGAGGACACGGAGATACAAGAATGAAGAGCGGAGAATCTCCACGGGGAGCACGGGGAAACACGGGGTTCCGGAACAGACAGAGATTTCTTCTCCTGGACCTCCGTGTCCTCCGTGATCTCCGTGTGAACCTCTCGTCCCGGCTTGCTGATTCACAAAACGGTCATGCGGGCGTCAAGGAGATGCAGCACGGCGTCGCCAGAGTGGGAGTAGCAATCATAGCGAGGTGACGTGTCATGGCCTCCGCGAGAACCGAAGCACTGTTCCGGCGGGTCGATGCGATCGAATACCACTGGTGCCTGCGGCTGAATCGTGGCTGCAGCCGACGCCGGGTCCGCGAGCTGTTCGCGACCGTGAGCCGCCTGGGCGATGGGGTCTTCTGGTATTCGCTGGTGCTGGCGCTGCCGTTCATCTACGGCGCGTCGGCGCTGCTGCCGGTGCTGCGGATGGCGATCGTCGGATTCACCGGCCTTGCCCTGTACAAGTTCCTCAAGTCGCGGCTGGTGCGTGAACGTCCGTACATCTCGCTGGCCGGCATCGTGCCGGGCACGAAGGTGCTGGATCGCTACAGCTTTCCTTCGGGTCATACCCTGCATGCGGTGAGCTTCACGGTGCTGATCACGACGAGCTATCCGGAACTCGGCCTCCTGTGCATTCCGTTTGCCCTGCTCGTGGCCATGTCGCGCGTCGTTCTCGGCCTGCACTATCCCAGTGATGTGGCGGCCGGCGCGCTGCTCGGCGCGGGACTCGCACTGACGAGCATGGTTCTCATGCCGCTCTGAGGAGCCGGCCATTGGCGACTGGCCGCTGGCTGCTGGCCAGAATGGAATGAACTTCTCTCCGCTCTGGCCAGCTGCCAGTAGCCAGCCGCCAGCAGCCCTTTCCGAGTTTCCGGGACTACACTACCCGCCAGTCCTCCCGCCCCGGAACCCTCCCCAATGTGCCGGAATATCAAGACCCTGTTCAACTTCGAGCCGCCGGCGACGGAGGCTGAGATCCGCGCCGCCTCGCTGCAGTTCGTCAGGAAACTCAGCGGTTTCAACAGTCCCTCGAAAATCAACGAGGCAGCGTTCAATCGTGCGATCGACGACGTCGCGGCCGCGGCGCAGGCATTGATCGCGTCGCTGGTCACCACGGCTCAGCCGCGGGACCGCGAGGTGGAGGCGGAGCGGGCGAAGGCCCGTTCGG
>CAYWHG010000075.1:2138-18850 GCA_964457865.1 uncultured Steroidobacter sp. | reverse complement strand
ACGGCTCAGCCGCGGGACCGCGAGGTGGAGGCGGAGCGGGCGAAGGCCCGTTCGGTGATGCGCTTTCCGCCGCTGCGGCAGACCTGACTCCGAGACGCCGATGACCTTGTCGAATCGGTTCCTGCGGGTCGGCCTGGTGCTGCTCGCCTGCGTCGGCTGCGATCAGCTCACCAAGGCCATGGCGAAGGTGTACCTGCCGCGCGCCGAGGCGTGGTCATACCTGGGCGACACGGTGCGTCTGCAGCTCGCGCACAACTACGGCGCGTTTCTCAGTCTCGGGAATTCACTGTCGCCGGGCTGGCGACAGGCGTTGTTGTCCGTCGGTGTCGGCATCGTGCTGCTCGGCCTGCTCGTCTACCTGCTGTGGTGGAAGAACGTGAACGCGCGCAATGTCGTGCCGCTGTCGCTGATTCTCGCGGGCGGCGTCGGCAACCTCATCGACCGCATTGCATACGGCGGCTATGTCGTCGACTTCCTCAATCTCGGCATCGGTCCCATTCGCACCGGCGTATTCAACGTGGCGGACGTTGCGATCATGGCGGGCGTGGTATGGCTCCTGCTCGTGGATGTCCTGCGCAAGCCGCGTTCCGTGACGGAGTGAACAGGGAGGCATCTTGCAGATCGTCACTTGTACGCTCGAAATCCACGGCACCGCGATTCTCGACATCCTCAACGAGGCCATCGTCAACACGACCGCGCTGTACGACTACCGGCCGCGTACGCCGGACAGCATGAAGGAGTGGTTCGGCGTCAAGCGCAGCGGCAATTTTCCGGTGATCGGTGCGGTGGACGACAGCGGCACCCTGCTAGGTTTTGCGAGCTACGGAAAGTTTCGACCTCACGCCGCCTACAAGTACTCGGTGGAGCATTCGATCTATATCCGTCACGACCATCGCGGCAAGGGACTGGCCTTCATGCTGATGCAGCAGCTGATCGACACGGCGAGACAGCAGGACTACCACACGATGATCGGCGGCATCGATGCCACCAACGCGGCCAGCATCCGGTTGCACGAAAGGCTCGGCTTCACGCATGCCGGCACGATCCGCGAGGCCGGGTTCAAGTTCGGCCGCTGGCTGGATCTCGCCTTCTATCAGCGCATTCTCCAGACGCCCGCCATGCCGGTGGACGGCTGATTCCGCCGCGTTGCCCCGGGAACTTCCCGTGGAGGGGATTGCTGAGCGTGCTGCTCATCCTGCTCGCTGTCGCCGGTCTCAAGCTGACCGCCTCGACTTGAACCCGGGCGTCTTCGGTCGCATCTTCAGGGGCCGATCATCGAGCGAGAGACGTCATGGCCAAGCGACTGAAAATCGATTTCGTGTCCGATATCGCCTGTCCGTGGTGCGTCGTCGGTCTCAAGGGGCTGGAACAGGCCCTGGCGCGTATCGGCAGCGACGTGACGGCGGACATTCATTTCCAGCCCTTCGAACTCAACCCGCAGATGCCGCCGGAAGGCCAGGACATTGCCGAGCACATCGCGCAGAAGTACGGCTCGACCCCGGAACAGCTGGCGCGCAATCAGGAAGGCATTCGCGCCCGCGGCGCCGAACTCGGTTTCACGTTCGACATGGGCAGGCGCAGCCGCATCTACAACACATTCGATGCGCATCGGTTGCTGCACTGGGCAGAAACGCAGGGCCGCCAGCACGCGCTGAAGAATGCGCTGTTCGAGGCGTACTTCACGCAGGGACGCAATCCCAGCGATCGGGAAGTGCTGGTCGAGGTGGCCACGCGCGCCGGTCTCGATGCCGCCGGTGCCCGCGAGGTACTCGAGTCAGGCCGCTACACCGCCGAAGTCCGCGAGCGCGAACAGTTCTACACGCGGCAGGGCATCAGTGCCGTGCCCTCCGTCATCATCAACGATCAATACCTGATTCAGGGTGGACAGCCCGTGGAAGCCTTCGAGCAGGCGCTGCGGCAGATTGCGTTGGAGTGAGCGCAAGCGCCGGAGTGTTTCGACAGCACGAATGGGGAAGAGTCGAACCTCTATTCCGTTCGCCCTGAGCTTGTCGAAGGGTCCGTCGTCCGGCCTGTCGCAGCGGCTTTATTTCGCCAGAAACAGCTGCGCGATTGATCGCGCCGTCTGATACGGCTCGGGATCGTCGCGGTTCGTCAGCACGATCACGGTGAGACGCTGTTCCGGATAGCGCACGATCACATTGCGGAAGCCGCGGCTCTCGCCGGAATGCCACAGCGTCGTGCCGCCCAATTCTTCCGGCGTGATGCGCCAGCCCATGCCGTACTCGATCTGCGGATCTTCCGTTTTCGTGACGGGCGCAAATGCCAGCTCGCGCGACGCATCCGTCAGCAGACGCTCGTCGTACAGCGCCGCATCCCAGCGCGCGAGATCGTCGATGGATGAATAGATGCCGCCGTCGCCGAGCACGGCGCTGGTCTGGCTCTGGTCGGTGCGATTCCAGGTGCCGTTCTCGAAGGTGTAGCCGTAGGCGCGATGCGGCACGACCGACACGCCTTCCTGATGCGCCACCGTATTCGTCATGCGCAGCGGCTGAAAGATCCGTTCGCGCAGGAAGGTCGCGAATGTCTGGCCCGACGTCTGTTCGACGATCAGCGCGAGCAGGGCATACCCGCTGTTGCTGTAGCGATAGCTCGTGCCGGGCGGGAACCAGGTCTGGTCCTGGCCTTCCAGGATCTGCAGCACATCGGCATCGTGCAGTTGCCGCGTCAGGTCCGCAGGAATCACATCCTCATAGTCGATCAGCCCGGACATGTGCGACAGCAGATGCCGGACCGTGATCGCCTTCGTGGCCGGCGGCAGTGTCGGGAACCACTTGCCGATGGGCTCGTCGAGTTGCAGCTTGCCGTCCTGCATCAGCAGCAGGATGCATGCGGCCGTGAACTGCTTCGTCACCGAGGCGAGCCGGTAGTTCGTGTCGGGCGTCGCCTCTCGGCGCTCTTCGAGATCGGCAAAGCCGTAGGCTCGGCTGACGACCGCGGCGCCGTTGTGCAGCACGAGCACCGACGCGCCGGGCACAGTGCCCTGGTAGGCGCTCATGAGTTCGTCGACCTGTTGCTGCACGGGAGGACCTCGATCGCCGCGGTTGCCGCAGGCGGCGCTGGCAATCGTCAGTGCGAGGAGAAGCCCCCTACCCAGCCTCCCCCCGCTAGCGGAGGGAGGGGCAAAAACGATTCCCTCCCCCGGTCGCTGGGGGAGGGCCAGGGAGGGGGCAGTCCTACGGACACGAACCCACGCGCGTGAAATCCAGGTCTTCATAGTCGTAACTGAAGTCGGCATCCGGATCCACCTTGCTCAGGGTCAGCGACCTGTCCGCGAAGTGCAGCCAGGGTTCGGCATCGACACTGGCTTCGTCCCAGTCGACCAGCCAGCGCTCGCCGACCTGCATGAGGCGCCCGTGCAGTTGTGTCGACTTGGCCGACACGAACCGCACGTCCTCGCCGGCGGCGCAGATCGATACGTCGCCGAACCACGGATCGCGATAAACGCCAAGCCATTGCGTCATGTTCCGTGCGGTGGCGGGCTGTCGCGACGAGGTGTCGGGAGCACGATTCTCCGCCGGCTCCTTCGCGCGCTCCGTCTCGAGCGCCTGCGCATACCACGAGGCCGGTTTCGCCTTGTCCGGCGCGGTGAAATATTTCGCCAGCGCGGAGTTCAGCACCGCGCGCGCATCGGCGCCGTCGCCATTGATCATGAACACGAAGCCACCGTTCTTTTCCGGGAAGAGATTCACTGCGGAGAACATGCCGGCAAGCGTGCCGGTGTGTGCGACGCGCAGGACGCCGTCGACATCCGACAGACGCCAGCCGTAGCCGTAGGCATTGAAGCGACTGCCATCCCAGTTGCGCTGCCGCTGCGAGATCGGCATCGGCGTGTGCGCGCTCCACAGTGCATTGCGCTGTGCCCGCGACAGCCACGGCTTGCCGCTGCGCGCGGTCAGGTCCGGGTCGAGCCACATCTGCATCCAGGTGAGCATGTCGTTCAGGCTGCAGCGGATACCGCCCGCCGCGGCGGAGGCACTGACAGGAACGACCTTGTCGTCGGCGCGGATCACGACATTGCCGTCGTACTGGCGCATGTGCGGTTGCGCGACGTTGCCGATGCGCTCGCGATCGAAGCCACCGGCCTGGCAACGCGCCATGCCGAGCGGTTCGAAGAGTTCGCGTTGCACCAGCGTTTCGTAGCTCGCACCGCCCGCTGTGGCAGCCACTTCGCCGGCGACGACATACATCAGGTTGTCGTAGTCATAGCGCGAACGGAAGCTGTGCAGCGGCTTGAGATGCGCAAGCCCCGCGATGATGTCGGCGCGCGTGAACAGCGTCGGCTCGGGCCAGAACATGAGATCGCCCGCGCCTTCGCGCAGTCCGCTGTTGTGCATCAGCAGATCGCGCACCTGGATGTTCTGCGTCACCCACGGGTCATACATGCGGAACTGCGGCAGGTGTTTCGTGACCGGATCGTCCCACTTCAGCTTGCCGGCATCGACGAGGCGCGCCAGCACGCCGGTCGTCATGGCCTTGCTGTTGGAGGCGATCTTGAAGAGGGTGTCGGCGTCGATGCGCTGACCCGAGCCGGCAACGACTTCACCCGCGGTGCGCGTGTACACGACCTTGCCGTCCTCGATGACGGCGAGTGCGATGCCGGGGAGGTGGTAGCGCTGAATGACGTCGTCGAGGAGGGTGTCGAAGGAGGTCGGCGGTCGTGCCGGTGTCTGCGCGCAGGCAGCGACACCGAGAAATGCCGCGAAGAGGGATGGAAGATACGAGCGGTGCGCCGGGACAGACATGGAGGTCTTTCTTGGTACGGAAGGCCCCCACCCTAACCCTCCCCCGGCGACCGGGGGAGGGGATTGCAGCCGAGGGAGGGCAGGGAGGGGCGGTTCTCAGAAATCCAGCTTCAGCGTCAACAGGCCGTAACGCGGCGACTGATAGGCCGTGCCGATTCCGTAGTCTTCATTGCCATCGGGAATCGAGCCGAGCCGCTCATCTATTTCCGTGACGTTCTCCTGATTCAACAAGTTGTAGACGGACAGCTTGATACTCAGATCGGCCGCCGAGAAAGAGTGACGGTAGGTCACGTTCGCGCCGATATTGAAGACCCACGGCGTCTCGCCCTGCGAACCGCGTTCGCGCAACTCGTATTCTCCCGTGTCCTCGTTGAGGATGAAGAAGCTGTTGTAGCTGTAGACGCGATCGTCGAAGGGATTGCCGCCGCCGCGGGCATTCTTCGGCCGACCCGATTGCACATTCAGCGCGCCGCCGATCTCCCAGTGCTCATTGAGTGCAAACGCACCGCGAACCTTGAGCTGATGACGACGATCATTGGCGAGATAGCCATAGGAACCGTAGTTGACCCAGGGATTGTCGAATGCTTCCGTGCGACCGGCGTCGCCGAAGTTCGTATCGGAGTTGACCGGTCCTTCGGCATTGCCCTTGCTGAAGGAGAGCGTGTAGATCGCGTTGATCGACCAGCGGTCGTCCCAGGCACGATCGATCATGAACTCCAGTGCCTTGTAGTCACGCTTCGGTTCCGGATAGCCCACCTCGCCCTCATAGGTCGCTCCCGGGTAGATCCAGCCCGCCTTCGACGTGTCGATCGTGACGTATGCGTCTGCATCGCCATCGCAGTTCGTATCGGTGTACACGGTCAGCGGTTCGCCGGGATTGCCCATCACCCAGCCGACATACGTAGGTGCGCCGTTGCAGTAGATGCCGTTGGAGCGGATCTCCATGTCGTCGATGGCATTGGTGAGCTTGCGATAGATGCCGCGTACGCCCCACGACCATTTGTCGTCGATCATGGACTGGAAGCCGAGAATCAGCTCGTCCTGATAGACCGGATCCATGTCCTGGTCGACCTCGCCGCGCAGATCGCCGACAGTGCCATCGCCCTGCGAATTGTCGACCGGTCCGAGCTGCGCGCCGAGTATCGGGCGCTGGTAGGTTTGCCCGTTGTATTCGAAGTCCTCGAAGCCGTTGAACTCGTAGAAGGTGCGCTCGTCGAGGAAGCCGCCCGCCTGCTTGATATTGATGACGTTGGCCACCGGCAGGAAATAGCGACCGAGATTGCCGAAGACCTTGGCGCGGCTGTCGCCGACCGGATCCCACGAGAAGCCGAGGCGCGGCGCCACCATGTCGTCGATCTTGATGTACGAATCGCCATCGGAGTTCTTGTTGTCGAACGATTCCACGCGCACGCCGGCGTTCAGCACCAGATCCGGCGTGACCGACCAGTTGTCCTCCAGATAGTAGGCCGAGTTGATCGTCTCGAACTTGCCATCCACTCCGTAGGCGCGTGTACGCACGTAGTCCGTGCCGACGGCAATCGGATAGCCGTTGTCGAGTGTCGGCAGCGTGGCCCGATAGACTTCGTACACCAGCTCGTCCGGACCGGGATAGTGCTGCACGTGCTCGGACGTGTTGGTTTCGTGATCGAAACCGAAGCGCAGCAGGTGCCGGCCAAGTTCCCATTCCAGATCCACTCGCGCTGCTTCGCGCGTGTCGTCGCGGGAGGTCACGCTGGTCGAAGACGTACACCCCGTGACGCGGCTGCCCTGTCCGGGACGCATGTCGCGCATGCGGGAACAGTCCACGTCGTTCAGGCTGACGGTGGAATACTCGCGCTCGTTCTGGCCATACAGCGCCTTCACCGAGAACGTGTCCGTGATGTACGCCGTGTAGGTTGCCGCCCAGTTCAGACCGCCTTGGTCGGTGAACTCCGTATTCTCGTATTCGCCGCGCGATCCTGTAGCGAGATCGAAGCCGTAGCTGTCTTCCACCCGTTCGTTCTTGTCCGAGAACGCGAGCAGCTCCAGCAGATTGCTGTCGTTGATCTGCCAGTCAATCTTGGCGCCCCAGAAGCCGTTGTCTTCTGTCGCATCGAAGAAGGTGTTGCCGCTGTTGCTGGTGTTGACCGGGTTGTAGTCGCGGGCTTCGTACAGCGCAAAGAAGAACAGCCTGTCTTTGACGATCGGGCCGGATGCGTACACCGTGGCGCTCGTGCTGTCGTACTCGTCGTAGCGTCCGATGATGCGCGGGGATCCGTTGGCGTAGAAGCGGTCTGTCTTGCTGCTCTGCAGGGAGCTGGGCTCCCACGCGACTTCGGTACCGAACTCGAATTCATTCGTTCCCGAGCGCGTCACTGCGTTGATCACGCCGCCGGTGGTGCGGCCGAATTCGACCGAGTAACCGCCGGTCTTGACCTGGAACTCCTCGTAGAACGCATACGGCACGGTCGAGGCGCCGATGCGATTGTAGAAGTCCGTGACATTGAGGCCGTTGATGTAGGTCGTGTTCTCCGCGACGGACGAGCCGCCGAAGGAGATGCCGCCCAGGGCGCTGTCGCCCTTGTTGAGGCCAGGCGCGAGCAGGGCGACGGCTTCGATGTCGCGCTCTATCGGCAGTCTGTCGAGGTCTTCGCGGGTCAGATTGGTGGCGGACTCGGTGGATTTCACGTCGATGGCCTGCACGACACGCGTGCCGACGACCAGGATCTCTTCGACGTTACTTGTGCTCACCGTGACGTCGGCCGTCGTCGCTGCGCCCAGTCCAACCGTCACTTCGGCGAGTTTGCCCAGCGACTTGCCGTCGCGTGTTCCTTCGAGGATGTACTTGCCCACCGGCAGGAACGGGAAGCGGTATTGACCATCGGCACCGGCCTTCACCGTGCGGCTGAAGCCCGTCTCCGGATTGCGTGCCGTGATTTCCAGGTTCTGCAACGCGCTCTTGTCGCTCGTCGTGATCGTACCGATCAACGATCCGTCGCTGCTCGCCGCATGAGACATCTGCAGCGGCAACGTTGCCGCAATTGCAGCGCCCAGCGCAGCCTTCAGTGCTGTGCTCAGCAATACATTCTTTTTCATACACCCTCCCGGCCAGTTTTATCGATGTGTGGAGTGCCGCGAATCGAGTCGGTCAATGGAAATGGGGACATTCCTTATTTCGTCCCTTCGGCGTCATTTCGCCCCTCTTCCGTTCCTTTCTCCGAAATAAGGAATGTCCCCATTTCCAGGAGCGTTGCTTTGAAGTCGTAGTCCCATCGATCGAAATAGAGATTGCCGCCGCGCCATTCGACCTCGCCGCGTTGCAGGTCGATGGTTTCGGAGCGGAAGTGCTGCTTCGGCGGCACGAACGGCTGGCTGTAGTCGTCGTTGAAGGCGATGCGATAGGCATCGAACGAGCCGAGATAGAAGGAGTCGAGCGCCGCGTTGCCGGAATTCAGCTTGCCGAACGTCACGTCCATCGGCACCCAGCCGTACGGGGCGAGATACAGCCAGCCCCAGTCGTGCATGTTGTTGTAGTCGGTGTCGGCGAAAATCCAGCCCGACTGCCAGCGCGACGGAATGCCGTTGAGACGCAGCAAGGTCATGAGCAGCAGCGTCTGCTGGCCGCAGTCGGCGTGGCCGGCACGCAGTGCGTAGTCGCTGATGTTGGAGATCGTCGAATACTCGAGCGCGCCGGCCCAGGGAATGTCATCGACGGCGGCGAACAGTTTCTGCGCGATGCGGTAAGGATTCTTTTCGTCGCCGGCGACTTCGCGCGAGAACTTGCGCATTGCATCCGTGAAGACAATATGTGGCGGACGCTCGTTCAGGAACGGTGTGAGTTCCGCGCTGGCCGTCACCGGAACAACTTTCGCGGGATCGATCTCGTAGTGCTGACCGTAGATGGTCAGTTCATAGGTGATGGAGAACGTCGACGGTTGCGCCGCGACCGCGGGCTGTTCGAGATAGACGGTGCGCTGCAGAGCCGATTCCGGCGCGATGACGTGTGTCGCCGGCGAGCTGTCGATGAAGCGGATGGCTTCCTGCTGGCCGGGCAGGGCGCGTGGATACGGGATCCAGGCGCGGATCGTTTCGCCGGCTGGCACGGCATCCTTGTCGACCGTGATCGATTGCGTCACGCGCACGCGCCGCGGCGCGACGCTGGTCTTGCCCGTCGCCAGCGCCTGCGCGCGGACTTCGCGGTGATGCGGATGCGCGGATTCCAGCGGGCTGTCGTTGAAGGCGGTCTGTTGCGCGCGCCGCGACCGGGCGTCGGCGCTCAGGCGGAACAGATTGGACGGCGCGCGCTTGAAATACAGCTTGCGGCCGTCGATGACGCGCGATTCGAGCAGGCCCTGCGCGTCCCAGGCGGCGAACTCGGCGTCCTTCAGATCGGGAATCTGTTTGCGTACGCGTTCCCGGGCGTCGGCTTCGCTCAGCGTGAAATCCAGCAGTATGCGGCGCATGCGCTCGCGTTCGAATTCGAGCGCTGCACGATCGGCGGCGGAGAGGTTCGGCTGCTGGAGTGCCGCGGCGATCCGTGCGTCGGCTGTCTGAAATCGACCGTCATCGACCAGTGCAATGATTTGCGGCGCGACGGAGGGTGCGGGCGCGGCCGGGGCCGCCGTTGCCAAGACAAGCGATGCCAGCAGGACACTGGAAAATCGTGAGATGCTTCGCGGGCGCGGCGGGGAGCATTCCCCTCGCTGCCGGATGCAGCCGCTGGCTTCCCGTTTGCATGGAAGTGAACTCACTAGGGTCGTCCGCGTCGTGATCCAGGCCAGGCGATCAGGGCTTCGCGCGTTCATGGTGTATCACGCCGCCGAATCGTCGGTCAATAATTTATTCTTGCGATAATCAAACTAAGAAGCGAATATTCCCGGCATGGGAATCGAGCGCCGCGGCGCGGGGGATGAATGATCGAGTCGGTATGGCCGTATCTCGCGCTCATGCCGCTCGCCGCGGGCCTGTTTCCGTCGCTGGAGAAGCACTATGGCTGGCGCGTGTTCGACGTCCTGCCGCCGATCGTGTGGACTTATCTCTTTGTGACTGCGCTCGCCGTCGCCGGCCTATGGACGCCGACTCCGCAGATCCAGGCGGCGCAGCGCGCACTGACGCTACAGCTGCTGCCGGCGCTGTTGTTCCTGCTGATGGTGACCTGCGACCTGCGGGCGATTCTCGCTGTGGGTCCGCGCGTGCTCGGCGTCTTCGCCTGTGCGATGGCGAGCATTCTCGTGGCGATCGTGCTCGTGTACTTGCTGTTCCGGTCGTGGCTGCCGGCTGAGGGCTGGAAGATGCTGGCGGCGTTGAGCGCGACCTGGACCGGTGGCTCCGCGAATCTCGTGGCGGTGAAGCAGGTGGTGGGGTTGTCGGATGCGGCGCTGCCGTCCGTGCTGCTCGCCGATGCACTGTGTTACTCCGTCTGGGTGCTGGTGCTGTTCTCCACGGGTGCATTCGCGCCGCGGTTCAATCGCTGGTCGCGCGCAGGCAATCGTCCGTATCCGCAACTCGCGCCTCCCCAGAATGGGATGCCCTCACCCCTTGCCCTCTCCCGCAAGGCGGGAGAGGGGGAGTCGGCTGAAGCCGTACTCAACAGGGCACATGCGGGCAGCATCCTGCTGTGGCTTGGCCTGGCCTGGCTGATCGGTCTCGGTGCGGCGAAGCTCGCCGCATTCCTGCCCGTGTCGACGATGCTGACGCCGACGTCGTGGACCGTGCTGATCGCGACCGCCGCGGGATTGATCCTGGCGCGAACGCCGCTGGCGCGGATTCCCGGGTCGGCGACGCTGGGCGGCGCGCTGCTGGCATTGCTGGTTGCCGTGCTGGCCTCGCAGAGCAACTTCCAGGGCCTGGCGACCGCGCCGCTGTTCATCCTCTGCGCCTTCTGCACCCTGATCCTGCACATCGCATTGCTGGCGCTGCTGGCGAAGCTGTTCCGGTTCGACCTGTACCTGTGCGGCATCGCTTCGCTGGCGCAGATCGGCGGCGTCGCCTCTGCGCCCGTGCTGGCGGCGACCTATTCTCCCGTGCTGGTGCCGATCGCCGTGCTGCTCGCGATGCTCGGACTCGTCCTCGGCACGGGCATCGGCCTGTTCATGGCAAGCGTGCTGTCGGCGCTGGCCCCTGTGTAATTTGCGTAGTTCAAGCGATGCGAACTCTCTTCATTTCGTTTGTACTGGCACTCGGTCTGGCGGGTTGCACGGCGACGCCGCCGGCCTCCCGGCCGTCGTCGGGGGTCGCAGGCGTACAGGAGGCGCAATTGGATCCGCAGTTCTGGATTGCACAAGCCGCGAGCGCCGACAAGGTCGTCCTGGATGCGGAGGCGATCGCCGCGCAGAACTCGCGGCTGCACGAAATCGACGACTCGGTGACGGACCTGCAGCAGATTCCGTCGCAGTTGCCGCAGGCGACTGTCCGCAAGTGGATCGGCGATCTGTCCGAGCGCCCGTCGCGCACGCTGTTCGACGAACAGGGCAATGAAGTCAGCGTCGCGCAGATCGATGAACTGATGGCGAGCCTGAACCTCGCGGCCATTCCGGCATCGCAGCCGGCACGCTACGGCCTGGTGGTCCATCGTGCCGATCTGCGTACCTTTCCCACCCCGCTGCGCGTGTTCTCCAGGCCCGGCGATACCGACATCGATCGCTTCCAGGAAAACGCGCTCTTTCCCGGCACGCCCGTCATCGTCGCGCACGAAAGCCGCGACAGCGCCTGGTGGTTCGTCGTGAGTCCGCTGTATGCGGCATGGATCGAAAAGGACGCCGTGGCGCTCGGCAATGCGGAGCAGGTGTTCGGCTACACGCGCAGGACGCCGTACCTGGTCGTGACCGGCGCCAAGGCGCACACGGTCTTTTCGCCCGAGCGTCCGGAAGTCTCGGAGCTGCAGCTCGACATGGGCGTGCGGGTGCCGGTGCTCGCGGACTGGCCGCGCAACCAGCCGGTGAACGGCCAGCATCCCTACACGGCGCATGTGGTCGAGCTGCCGTATCGCGATGTCCGCGGTTCTCTGCAGTTCACGCCGGCGCTGGTGCCGAAGACCAGCGACACCGCGGAGGAATACCTGCCGCTCACCCGCGCCAACCTGCTGCGCCAGAGCTTCAAGTTCCTCGGCGAACGCTACGGCTGGGGACATTCGTACAACGCCCGCGACTGCAGCGGCTTCGTCTCCGAGGTGTATCGCAGCTTCGGCGTGCAACTGCCGCGCAATACGCGCGATCAGGGCGTGAGTCAGGCATTCAATCGCATCACGCTGACCGAGGCCGACAGCCACGAAGCGCGCATCGCCATCCTGAAGCAGTTGCAGATCGGCGACCTCGTCTACATCCCCGGCCACGTCATGATGGTCATCGGCCACGACAACGGCCTGCCGTACATCATTCACGACACCACCGGCGTCAGTTATCGAGACGAGAACGGCGCCATCGTGCGCGCCGATCTCAACGCCGTGTCCGTGACGCCGCTGGTGCCGCTGCTGCTCGACGCAGGCCAGCCGATGATCGACCGCATCTACAGCATCCAGAGAATCCGACGTTAGAGATCCCCATGAAAATAACCGACATCCGCTACGGGATGCTGCGCGTGCCGCTGAAGACGCCGTTCAAGACGGCGCTGCGGACCGTGAGCATGGTGGAAGACATCGTGGTGGAGATCCACACCGACACCGGCCACATCGGCTACGGCGAAGCCGCGGCGACGGCCGTCATCACCGGCGACACGCACGGCTCCATCCTCGAAGCGATCGCGAAGTTCATTGCGCCGCGCCTGATCGGCCAGGACATTGCGAACCTCAACCGCATCACGCAGCTGATCCAGGGCGCGCTGGAAAGGAATACCAGCGCCAAGGCGGCCGTCGAGATCGCCGTCTACGATCTGTTCGGCCAGCTCTACAATGCGCCGCTCTACAAGATCCTCGGCGGCGGCGATCCGGTGGTGACCACCGACATCACGATCAGCGTCGACTACATCGACAAGATGGTGGCCGACTCCGTCAGCGCGGTGGAGCGCGGCTTCGAGTCGCTGAAGATCAAGGTGGGCAAGGACATCGGCGTCGACATCGAACGCGTCAAGGCCATCTACGCGGCCGTCGCCGATCGCGCGCTGCTGCGGCTGGATGCCAACCAGGGCTGGACGGCCAAGCAGGCGGTGTATGCCCTGCAGACGCTGGAAGATGCGGGCGTGAAGCTGGAGCTGGTCGAGCAGCCGGTGAAGGCGCAGGACATGGAAGGCATGAAGTACGTCACCGAACGCGTGCACACGCCGATCATGGCCGACGAGAGCGTGTTCGGCCCGACCGAAGTCATCGAACTCATCCGCATGCGCGCCGCCGACATCATCAACATCAAGCTGATGAAGACCGGCGGGATTTCCAACGCTCTGCACATCGCCGACATCGCCGCGCTATACCAGGTCGAATGCATGATCGGCTGCATGATCGAAACCAGCATCAGCGTGGCCGCCGCCGTCCATGTCGCAGTCGCCAAGTCGCATGTCATCCGGAAGGTCGATCTCGACGGGCCGTCGCTGTGTGCATTCAATCCCGTCGACGGCGGCGTGATCTTCAACGAATCGGAAATCTCCGTGACGGATGCGCCGGGACTGGGCATCCGCGAGATCCGCGGCCTCGAACGGATCGAGAGTTGACGGTTGACGGTTGGCAGTTGACGGTCAGAAGGGGAGGCAGTAGTGACTTGCACCGAATCAGCCTTGGCGCGCGATTTCTTCGAGCCCCCGTCTCTGTCGCGGCGCCTCTCTTTGTCCGGCCGTCAACCGTCAACCGTCAACCGTCAACCCTGATCATGCCACCGTTACTGAAAATTCGTTCCGAGCGTGACCAGATGTCGGCTATCGAGCGCCGCATCGCGGACTTTCTGTTGGAGAACGCGCATCTGCTGCGCGACTACTCTTCGCAGCAGCTTGCGGATGCGCTGCAGATCAGTCAGTCGAGCGTGGTGAAGTTCAGCCAGAAGCTCGGCTTCAAGGGCTATCCGGACCTCAAGTATTCCGTCGGCGAGGCGGTGGCGCGCAGCAACGGCGCAGAAACGGGGGCGGCGCCGAAGGCGGCGAAGGCTCGTGTTCGCGAGGTGCTTGCCGAAACGCTGTGGCAGAGCAAGGCGCGGGCCGAGGAAGAGACCCGCACCATCAATGCACCCGAGAAGCTGGCGGAGATCGCGACGCTGCTGGGCAAGGCGGGGCGGGTGTTCTGCGTGGGGCTGGGCGAGGACGGCATTGCCGGACAGGCGTTCGCCATGCGCCTGGCGCTGCTTGGTATTCCGGTGCTGCAGCAGACGGACGCGGTGCTGATGACGGCCTGGGTTTCCGCGGCCGTGCGGGGCGACGTGTTGCTGGTGTTCTCCGAGCATGGCCAGCATCCGTCCCTGAATCTCATCTCCCGCCAGTTTCGCGACAAGCACGGCAAGGTGATCTCGGTGACGCGGCACACGTCCAATCCGCTGCGCGCGCATGCCGATGTGCCGTTGCTGGTGTCGGCGCACGACGAGCGCCCGCATGTGCAGCCGCTGCTGTACCAGTCGGCGCTGCAGCATCTGCTCGACCAGGTCTTCGTACTCTTGTGCGAGGGTGAGCGGCTGGAGACGCTCACCGAGAACCTCGAACACGTCCAGCATCTGCTGGATCCGAAGGTGTAGGAGAGCCGGCTGAAGCCGGCCCCACAGCCAGAAGGGAGTCCAGTTCCTCCTGTGGGTCAGGCTTTAGCCTGACATTCCAGCCAGGGGTCCCTGCCGGCCCTTCCCCCGCCTTGAAATCCCCGTCGGACTGCCCCATTTGCGGCCAGTCCCCTATCATTCGCGCCCTGCGATTTCTGACGGAGATTGAGAACGATGACCGATGCCAGCGCCACCCAGACGATGGGATTCCAGGCGGAAGTGAAGCAGCTTCTGCGGCTGATGATCCATTCGCTGTATAGCCACAAGGAAATTTTCCTGCGCGAGCTGATCTCCAATGCCTCCGACGCGCTCGACAAGCTGCGGTTCGAGGCGCTGGCGAAGCCGGAGCTCACCGGCGGCGATGCCAACTACGCCATCACCATCGATACCGACGACAAGGCGCATACCGTCACGATCAGCGACAACGGTATCGGCATGACGCGCCAGGAGGCGATCGAGCACCTGGGCACGATCGCCAAGTCCGGCACCGCGGAGTTCCTGTCGAAGCTGAGCGGCGATCAGAAGCAGGACGCGCAGCTCATCGGCCAGTTCGGCGTGGGCTTCTATTCGTCGTTCATCGTCGCTGACCGCGTCGAAGTGTTTTCGCGTCGCGCCGGGCATCCGGCGAACGAAGGCGTGCACTGGGAATCGCGCGCCGACGGCGATTTCACGGTGTCGAACGTCGAACTGCCGGAGCGCGGCACGAAGATCGTGCTGCACCTGAAGGAAGCCGAACAGGAGTTCGGCGACGCCTTCCGCATCCGCTCGCTGGTGCGCAAGTACTCGGATCACATCGCCTTCCCGGTCCGCATGCACAAGTCGGACAAGGACGCCGAGTACGAAACCGTCAATCACGCACAGGCGCTGTGGACCCGGCCGCGCACCGAGCTGAAGGACGACGATTACAAGGAGTTCTATCGCCACGTCACGCACGATTACACCGATCCGCTCGCCTGGTCGCACGGCAAGGTCGAGGGCAAGAAGGAATACACCAGTCTTCTGTATATCCCGGCGCGCGCGCCGTTCGACCTGATGCATCGCGATGCTGCGCGCGGCGTGAAGCTCTATGTGCGCCGCGTATTCATCATGGACGACGCCGAGCAGTTCCTGCCGCTGTACCTGCGCTTCGTGAAGGGCGTGGTCGATTCGGCCGATCTGCCGCTGAACATTTCCCGCGAAATGCTGCAACAGGATCCGGCCATCGACACCATCCGCACCGGCCTCGCGCGTCGTACGCTCGATCTGCTGGCGAAGCTGGCCAAGGACGAGCCCGAGAAATACGCCACGTTCTGGAAGGAGTTCGGCGCCGTATTGAAGGAAGGCCCGGGCGAGGATCACGCCAATCGCGAGCGCATCGCCAAACTGCTGCGGTTCTCCTCGACCCATGCCGACAGCGAAACCCAGGACGTTTCGCTCGAGGACTACATCGCGCGCATGAAGCCGGGCCAGACGGCGATCTACTACGTGATCGCCGATTCCTTCGGCGCCGCGAAGTCGAGCCCGCACCTGGAAGTGCTGCGCAAGAAGGGCATCGAGGCGCTGCTGCTGTCGGAGCGCATCGATGAATGGCTGACCGATCATCTGCACGAGTTCGACGGCAAGAAGCTGGTCAATGTCGCACGCGGCGAGCTGGACCTGAGCGCGCTGCAGACCGACGAGGAAAAGCAGTCGCAGGAATCGCTGGCGAAGGAGTACGCCGAGCTGATCGAACGCCTCAAGAAGTCGCTGGGCGACAAGGTCAGCGACGTGCGTGCGACGCAGCGACTCACCGAATCGCCGGCCTGCCTGGTGCTGGGCGAGCACGATCTGGGCGCGCAGATGCGCCGTATCCTCGAAGCGGCGGGCCAGAAGGCGCCGGCCACCAAGCCGGCGCTGGAAGTGAATCCCACACATCCTTTGCTGGCGCGCATCGAGGCGACGAAGGACGAGGCGGAATTCGACGACCTGTCGCTGCTGGTGCTGGATCAGGCGACGCTGGCTGACGGCGGTCAGTTGCCTGAACCTGCGGCCTTCGTGCATCGGCTGAATCGACTGTTGTTGTCGATGAAGTAACTGGATCAACTACCGGGAACTTACATGCTTCGATCCACTTCAATCATTCTCTTCGCCACGGCGCTGCTTGCCTGCTCACCCAAGGCACCGCCACCGCCAGCTGCAAGCGCTTCGACCGCGCCGGCGATCACGGAGCTGGTCGTCACCGACGTCGCGGTCGGCGGCGGCGAAGCCATCACGAAAGGACAGACGGCGGTCGTGCACTACACCGGCTGGCTGTATGACCCGGTCGCGCCGGAGCAGAAGGGCACGAAGTTCG
>CAYWHG010000075.1:0-2038 GCA_964457865.1 uncultured Steroidobacter sp. | reverse complement strand
TACACCGGCTGGCTGTATGACCCGGTCGCGCCGGAGCAGAAGGGCACGAAGTTCGACAGCTCGCGCGATCGCGGTCAGCCGTTTCGTTTCAGAGTCGGCTCGGGCGGCGTGATCAAGGGGTGGGACGTGGGCGTCGCAGGGATGGCCGTCGGCGGTCGTCGCGTCCTGATCGTGCCGGCGGCGATGGGCTATGGCGACGCAGGTGCGGGCGGAGTGATTCCTCCCGGCGCGACGCTGCTGTTCGATGTCGAGCTGCTGGCGATCGAGCCGCCGCAGATCAGGTTCTCTCAATGACTTCCAGCATGCCGCGTCCCGCGGTGGAGACGGTGACCATCACGGGCCCGGCCGGCTCACTCGAAGCCATCGTCGAAACGCCTGCAGGCAGCACGGCGCGCCAGGTCGCCGTAATCTGTCATCCCCATCCGCTCTACGGCGGCACCATGACCAACAAGGTCGTGCACATGCTCGCCAAGGCGTGCAACGATCTCGGCCTGCCGGCCGTGCGCTTCAATTATCGCGGTGTGGGTGCGAGTGCGGGCGCCTATGCCGAGGGTGACGGCGAGACGGACGATGCCATCGCCGTGCTCGACTGGGCGCGCGAGCGCTGGCCCGATGCGGATCTGTGGCTGGGTGGCTTCTCGTTCGGCGGCGCCGTGGCGATCCGCGCGGCCGTGCGCCGCGACGTGCGCAGACTGATTACAGTGGCGCCCGCCATCCGGCGCGTGACGGTCGATGTCGCGAACCTGCCGACCTGTCCCTGGCTGGTGGTGCAGGGCGACGCAGACGAACTCGTCGATGCTGCGGATATCCAGCGCTGGGCGGCGACGCTGCCGGTGCCGCCGGAACTCGTCATGCTGCAAGGTGTGCAGCACTTTTTTCACGGTCGCATGAACGATCTGCGCCAGGTCGTGCTCGACTGGGCACGGCGGACGTCCTGATCGCGGAGGTATCGGTGCTCGCTCAACTCAAACGCATCTTCGGCAGCGAACCGGCGCCTGCAGGCCTGCTGCAGATCCGCGAACCGCTGGACCTCGCGATCGCATCGCTGCTGGTCGAACTGGCGCGCGCAGACTTCTCCGAATCGCCCGCCGAGGTGGAGGCGATCCGCCATGTGCTCGGCCGGCGCTTCGGTGCCAGCGAGGAGATAGTGAACGAACTGGTCAGTCGTGCAATGCAGCGCGCGGACCGGGCGGTGTCGCTGCACGAGTTCACCCACCGGCTCAACACCGAGCTGCCGCACGAAGACAAGCTGGCGATCATCGAAATGCTGTGGGAAGTGAGTCACGCCGACGGACGCATCGACAAGCACGAGGAACACCTGGTGCAGCGGGTCGCCGGATTGCTTCACATCTCGGACCGCGACCGGATCCGGTTGAAACTGAAGACAATCGTGGGGTAGGAATCTGTCATTCCCGCGCAGGCGGGAATCCATCTTTCTTCGTGCTGGTCTTGCCGGAATGGATTCCCACCTGCGCGGGAATGACGTACGAAGAGGGGGCGAGGCGAGGCAGGGAACCCTCCGGAGGTCGCGAGGACCGCGACGCTCCAGAGGCGGAGAACCGATATCAGTTCACCATTTCCTTGAGGCTCTTCAGAGCCGCAATGCGAACCTTCTTGCTGGCCGGCTTGGCCTTGAACGTCATCTTTTCGCCCGTGAACGGATTCACGCCTTCACGTGCCTTCGTCGCCGGCTTCTTCACGACCTTCATCTTCAGCAGGCCAGGCAGCGTGAACAGTCCCGAGCCCTTCAGGCTCTTCTTCACGACAACGCCCAGCGACTCGAATACATCGCTGACCTGCTTCTTGGCCAGGCCGGTGTCCTTCGAAATCTGAGCAAGGATCTCCGACTTGGTCGGGGCCGCATTCTTTTTCGCCATTTCTAGTCTCCTGTGAATGTGACGATTCGCGCCCGCTTTGTGTGTGACAGGTCGCGCCGGTGTGCAAGACGCGCGGGAAAATAGCACAAGATTCCGGGGGAAATAAGCAGCGCGCGATCTTTTTTATCTATTTTTTCAGGGTTTTTACGCGGTCAGCAGCT
>CAYWHG010000074.1:13996-22238 GCA_964457865.1 uncultured Steroidobacter sp. | reverse complement strand
TCGGGCGGCAGGAACACCATCATGGTGATGCACACCAGCGCGCCGAGGATGCAGGTGACCGGCGCGAACGGTACGCGGAAGGGACGCGGCATGTCGGGCTTCGTGTAACGCAGCACCAGCACGCCGATGCACACGCAGGTGAACGCCAGCAGGATGCCGATGGAAATCAGCTCGCCCAGTACATCGAGCGGCAGCAGTCCGGCGATGATGGCTGCGATGATCACGGCGACGGCCGTGGCGATGTGCGGCGTGCGATGCACCGGATGCACCTTCTTCCACGACGGCGGCAGGAGGCCGTCGTCGGCCATCGCCAGGAAAATACGCGGCTGGCCCAGCAGCGATATGAGGATCACCGACGTCATGCCGACGATGGCGCCGGTCTCGACCAGGATGCCGAGCCAGGCGAGCTGCGGATGCGCATCCAGCGCGACGGCGACGGGTGCGGCGACGTCCAGCGACGTGTACGGCACCATGCCCGTGAGCACGGCGCTCATCGCGACATAGAGCACGGCCGAGATGCCCAGCGCGCCGAGAATGCCCAGCGGCACGTCGCGCTGCGGATTGCGCGCCTCGCGCGCCGTGGTCGATGCCGTGTCGAAGCCGATGTACGAGAAGAAGATGATCGCGGCGCCCTGGAACACGCCGCTCCAGCCGAACTCGCCACGCTTGCCGGTGTTCTCGGGCAGGTAGGGATGCCAGTTGGCGGTGTCGACATAGCTGATTCCGGCGAGGATGAAGACGATGATGACGCCGACCTTGATGAAGACCATGAAATTGTTGAGCGTCGCCGATTCTTTCACGCCCACATAACAGACGTAACCGAGTCCCAGCACGACGAGCACGGCCGGCAGGTTCACGATGGCGCCGGTGAATCCCAGTGCGCCGCTTTCCGTCTTGCCGAGCGGCGCATTGATGAAGCCTTCCGGCAGATGAATGCCGATCTTGCCCAGCAGATTGACGACATAGGCCGACCAGCCCACGGCGACTGCCGACGCCGACAGCATGTATTCCAGCGACAGATTCCAGCCGATGAACCAGGCGATGGCCTCGCCGAACGTCGCGTACGAGTAGGTATAGGCGCTGCCCGAGACCGGAATCATGGCGGCGAACTCGGCATAGCAGATCGCGGCAAGGGCTGAACCGATCGCGGCGATGAGCAACGCCAGTGTCAGGGCCGGGCCGGCATGATTGGCGGCGACGGTTCCCGTCAGGATGAAAATGCCCGTGCCTATCGTTGCGCCGAGACCGATCGCCGTCAGCGATCGTGCCGTCAGCACCCGCTTGAGCGGCGGTGCGCTGTTCAGCTCGCTGACGATGGATTCGACCGAGCGCACGGCGAACAGACGTCGCAATACGGACATGCGGGAAACCTCTTTTGGAATCGTTGCTGGTGGCGGGACCCGTAGCTGCGACAGGCTACAGGCACCCGGCGGCGCTGAACAAGGACGTCGCACGATGACGTGCCGCCTGTCGTCTCCCGGTCGCTTGCCCTTATCATTCCCCGGTGATTCAACTCCAGGCGCCAGACCGGTTTCCGCCGCCGCCGATCCCCAACAGCTACTGGGTTCGGCCCGGGCGGCTGCTCGCGGGCGAGTATCCGGGAATCCCTGCCCGCGACTCGACGGCCGAGCGTATACAACGGCTGCTGCAGGCCGGCGTGAATACCTTCATCGACCTGACGGCGCAGGACGAACTTGAGTCCTACGTCCCGCTGTTGCCAGCCGACGGTTCGGTGGAGCACCGGCGCTGGCCGATCGTGGATCACGATCTGCCGCAGTCACCCGATTACATGCACCGGATCCTGGATGCGATCGACGCGGCGCTCGCCGCGGATCGCTGTGTCTACGTGCATTGCCGCGCGGGCATCGGTCGCACGGGCACGATCATCGGCTGTCACCTGGTGCGTGCCGGGATGGAGCCCGACAGGGCGCTGGATCACCTGAACCAGCTCTGGCGGCAGTGTGCCCGCAGCGCGAGCTGGCCGAGCATTCCCGAGACCGACGAACAGTATCGCTACGTCAGATCGTGGAGCGAGGGCGCTGCGCTGCCCGATCTGTCGCAACGTTGTGAAGGCGCACTCATCGGCCTCGTCTGCGGCGAAGGTCTCGGCGCGTTGCCGGCTGCGGGTCGCCAGCCACTGGCGCAGGTGACGGAGCTGCCGCAGCCCGGCTTCGACGCTGCAACGACGCTCTGCGCCTTGCAAAGTCTGGGCGAGCAGCGCGGGCACGACGCGCGCGACCAGATGCAGCGATACCTGGAATGGTCGCGCAGCGTGCCCGGCGTAGAACTGCCCGCCGATTTTCGCCGTGCGCTCGCCGCCTGGCAGTGGTCGAAGAAACCGAACGCCGGTACGCACGATCCGCGCAATCTCGATGCGCATTCGCTGGCGCGCTCGCTGGCGGCGGCGTTGTACTCGCATCGCGATGCCGCTGCGGCGCTCGACCTGGCGGCGGACCTGTCGCGCACCACGCAGCAGTCGCCCCTCGTGCTCGATGTGTGCCGGTTGTGGACCGCGGTCCTGGTCGATGCGCTGACGGGCGCCGACCGGCAGCCGCTGCTCGAACTGCGCGCGACGCCTGCCGTTCGCGTGCTGCGCAATCTGCGTCTGCGCCCCGAAGTGCGTGGCCTGCTGGATGATGGCTGGCGCAGTGTTGCCGCCACCGGCGACGATGCGCTGTCGGTCTGCGTCGGCGCATTGCGGGCCGTGGCGACGGCGAATGATTTTGCCGGGGCGATGAGCGCCGGATTGAATCCGGCCCTCGGTGCGCTGACCGGTTCGCTGGCCGGTGCCTGCTTCGGTATCGGATCGATTCCCGAACGCTGGCGCGAGGCCGTGCCGCAGTCGCGCGCCTTGCATGCGCTGGCGCGGACCTTCGCCTGATCATGGCGACCCGCAAGAAGAAGACCCGCAGCACTGCGGTTCGCGCACGATCCCGGGTTCGCGCACCGGCCTGGACGCGCCTCAGCGACGCGGAGCTGCTGCAGAAGCGTTTCTGCGATCTGCGCCTGTCGCTGCGCGGCACGGTGGTGGAGCGTCACTGGAAGGAAGTGCAGAAGGATCTGCTCAGTCGCGGCATCCGTTTTCGTCCGCATCTGTGGCTGTCGGAAGAATGGTTCTCGCCCGACGGCGTGCCCGGCATTGCCGTGCCGTTCTACATGGCGCATCCGCGACTCATGCGTCTCGAACGGCTCATCATGGACGAGGTCGAGGGCGGCAATGCCAACTGGCTGACGCGCATCCTGCGGCACGAAGCCGCGCATGCGCTCGACAATGCCTTCCGCCTGCGCCGCCGCAAGGGCTGGCGCAAGACCTTCGGCAAATCGACGCGTCCCTATCCCGATGTCTACCGGCCGCGCCCGGCCAGTCGCGACTACGTGCTGCACCTGGGTCACTGGTATGCGCAGAGTCATCCGTCGGAAGACTTTGCGGAAACCTTCGCCGTGTGGATGCAGCCCCGCGCCCGCTGGCGCCGCGACTACCAGGGCTGGCCGGCGCTGAAGAAGCTCGAGTACGTCGACTCGCTGATGAAGGAACTGAAGGGCGCGCGCGCCGTCGTCGACAACCGCGAACTGATCGAGCCGCTGAGCGAAGACACGCGCACGCTCGCCGAACACTATGGGCAGAAGCGGGCGCGCTACGAACTGGACCGGCCCGGCGCCTACGATCTGCGACTGAAGCGCATCTTCGGCAAGCGCAGCGCGCGACGCCGGCATCTGCGCGCCAGCACCTTCGTGCGCCGCGTGCGTCCGCAGCTCGAACGTCTGCTGATCCGGCGCTCGCGCCTGCATCCCTACCTCGTCCACCACGTACTGCGGGTCGTGATCCAGCGCTGCCGCGATCTCGATCTCGTGCTGGAGACGTCGCAGCGCGAAGCCAAGCGTGCGGTGCTGCGCGTGCTCGAACGCATCATGATGGACATCCTGCGACGCGACCGGGAACGGTATGCCCTGTGAGTAACAACAATCCATGAAGCCACTTCGCGTACTGGTATTGATGCACGAGAGCCTGGTGCCGCCGCCCAGTCTCAGGGGGCTCACGATCAAGGAGATCGATGAGTTCCGTACCGAGTTCGACGTCACCAACGTACTGGAGAAGGCGGGCCATGAGGTGAAGGCGCTGGGCCTGCTCGACAACCTCGCCGATCTGCGCGCCGCGATCACGGACTGGAAGCCCGACATCGCCTTCAACCTGCTGGAGGAATTCCAGGGCATCGTCACCTACGACCAGCACGTCGTCGCCTTCCTGGAACTGATGAAGCAGCCGTACACCGGCTGTAATCCGCGCGGCATGATGATCTCGCGCGACAAGGTGCTGTCGAAGCAGATCCTCGCCTACCACCGCATCCAGACGCCGGGCTTCGCGCTGTTCCGGCGCGGCCAGAAGTACAAACTGCCGCGCAAGCTCCAGTTTCCGCTGTTCGTGAAATCGGCCACCGAAGATGCGTCGTTCGGCATTTCGCAGGCCTCGGTGATCCGCGAGCCCGACAAGCTCAAGGAGCGCATCGAGTTCATCCACGAGCAGACCAACTCCGACGCGCTGGTCGAGGAATACATCGAAGGCCGTGAGCTGTATGTCGGCGTGCTGGGCAACGAACGCCTGCGCACCTTCCCGATCTGGGAAATGGACTTCGGTACGCTGCCCGATGTCATGGCCGGCATCGCCACGCGCAAGGTGAAGTGGGATCGCAACTACCAGAAGAAGCATGGCATCAGCACCGGCGCCGCACCGACTCTCCCCGAAGGCGCCCCCGCGTACCTGGACAAACTCTCGAAGCGCATCTACCGCGCACTGCACATGAGCGGCTACGCGCGCATGGACTTCCGCATGCGCCCCGATGGCAGCGTCTTCGTGCTGGAGGCGAACGCCAATCCGAACATCAGCCACGCGGAAGATTTCGCCGAGTCGGCGCGCGCCGCCGGCGTCGAGTATCCGGCGTTGCTGGAGCAGATCCTGCGCCTCGGCTGCAATTACCAGGCGGCATGGCGGGTGACGAACGAGTGAGCATGCCGGCAAGCGCCTCGTGGTGCGGTTGACCTGTCATCGACGAACGACCACGATCCGCCGACGGCGTGCGTGAGCCCGGAACAATGTCGAAAAACATCGTGCTCTGTTTCGATGGGACCGGGCAGGCGCCGGCAGCCTCCGGTCAGTCGTCGCCGGCCGATACCAATGTCCTGAAGTTCTCGCGCCGGCTGCCTGTCGATACGCCGCGGAGCCAGGTATCCGAGTATGTGCCGGGCATCGGCTCGCGGGGCTCGATCCTCCGCCGCGGTCTCCCGGGGGTCACGGCCCTCGGCTTCACGCGCAATATCGAACGCGGCTACCGCTACCTCGTGCGGCACTACCGCCCCGACGACCGCATCTTCCTGTTCGGCTTCAGTCGCGGGGCGTTCACGGCGCGAACGCTGGCCGAGATTGTCGGCTTCACCGGCATTCTGGTACCGGAAGAGATCGATCGTTTCCGCGAGGTGCTGCGGTTGTTCATCGAACCGGCAGCGACGCATCCGCAGCCGGTGCGGCAGTTCCTGCGCGAGTTGCCCGGCGGCCGGCAGCGCGGCGGCGAAGACCGGCAACCGCTGCCGATCCATATGCTCGGTGTGTGGGACACGGTGGCCGCCCTCGGCGCTCCGCCGGCGTCGGCACCGCGACTTCACGCGCTGCTCGATCACTGGGCGCAGCGCCACAGGCATCCGCTCCCGCCGCACATTTCGCATGCGCGGCACGCCATTGCGCTGCACGAACAGCGTCCGGACTTCGCGCCGGTGTTGTGGACCGGGCTCAGCCACAGCGATCAATCGCTCAGGCAGTGCTGGTTCGCCGGAAATCACTCCGATGTCGGCGGCGGCTACGCGGCCGCCGGCCTGTCGGATCATCCGCTGCGATGGATGGCGAGCGAGGCAGAGAACCTCGGGCTGCAATTCCAGACGGGGAAGGAGCCGGCGACGATTCCTGCGGGTACTGCGCTCGGTGACGTGCACAACGAATTCGGAGATCTCGACGGCAAGATCGGCAGCCCGTCCGTTCGCGCCGCCTTGTACGTCAGGATGGCAGCGGCGCCGCCCGGTCAGGCGTCCACGACATTCGTGCATGCCAGCGCGTTGCAGCGGCTGAAAACGCTTCGTTACCGTCACTTTGGCGGGTTGGACCCGACGGCTCGTGCAGTCGCAAGGAACAACGAGGAGATCGACCGGCTGACCGCGCCCTTCTTTCTGCACCACTATTTCACGTGGGGAAACCAGTTTGAGCACTGAGGATGACTGGTGGTTCGCGATGACCCACGAGCGTATCCATTCGATGACGCAGCAGGTGCACCGTGCGCTGGACGGGGCCGTGCCCGGAGCATTGCCCGCCGGCCTGTCGCAGTATTTCGCGGCCCAGTTCGCCCTGGAAGAAAGCGGCCTCCTGCAGGAGTTGCTGATCCGATACGGCGCACTGCTGCAGCGTCGCAATGAACGCGTCCGGGCGCATTTCGACAGTATGTCGCATGAAGAAGGCGCGGCCTGGGATGATCTGTGCGGTGCTTTCACGGCAGCGCTGCGCGACGCGGAAAGCCTGCTGCCGCCGCTGTGGGGGCCGGCGTACCGCGAGTTGATGACGGGCGGCAGCGGATCCTATCCCCAATACTCGGACCGGCTCACTTCGAGGCTGATCGTCAGGGATCTGCATACCAGGCGGCCCTTGAAGCTCGGACCATCGATCCACTTCGACTGACCCCCAGACCGATCCTCATGATGCGCAACCTCGATTTCAGTTCCTGGCAGGCCGTGCTGTCGACGCTGCTCGGCCTGGCCGTGATCACGCTGATCATGGTCGGCATTCGCCTGGTCGTCATGCAGATCGTGCAGCAGCGGCGCGAGCGCGAGAACCGCCAGATCAACGAACGACTGCGCACGCTGATCGCGGCGTACAAGACCCTGGGTGGATCGTTCACCGGCACGCTGGCCGTCGATCCGACGCACTTGCGTGATCTGCGGCGGGCTGTCGGGAGTGCGGACAGCGGAGCCGATGCAGAGGAAGCGGCGGCCAGCAGCGATCGTTCGCGACGGATCCGCGATGCCGTCGAGGCGGCGCTGTCCGATGTCATCCTGCTGGGCACCGAGGAACAGGTGCGGCTGGCGGCTGCGGCCGCCGCCGATCTGGTGGCGCGACGACCCGTGCATACCGCCGAGCTTGTCGTCTCGCTGCGGAATTTCATCCGGCAGGTGCTCGATCTCGAACCGGTGCCCGGACGACTCGTCATTCCTCCGCAAGGACCGGCGCGCCCGGCGAGCGGCGGCAAGGGCAAGGGGGAAGGCGGCGGAGAGGGCGGCGGCCGCGGCGGCAAGAGTGGCGGTGCGGGCGCAGGCGGCGGCATGGGAATGGGCGTGGGAATCGGCATCGGCGGATCGGTCGCGGCAAGCGACGATCCGACGGGCGATCGCTAGCGAGTCGTCGAGTCGGAACGCGCGTCGTTTGCCCGCTTGCCCCAAACCCGAGGTTGCCCCGGGGCGTGCGTTCTAGAATCGCCGCATGACGCCCGCCGAGACTCGTTCCGCCAACATCGCCTTGTTCAGTCTGTGGGCCCTGTTCTGGGCCGCCATGGTTGCTGTGTCGTTGCAGGATGCTTCGCGCAGTGCGGCCACCCAGTGGTGGGAGCCGCTGCTGTGGGAAGGCAGTTCGGCGCTGGTGGCCACGTTCTGGCTGCTGGCGCAGCGCCGGATCGATCCGCGTTATGCGAGCTGTCTGGATCGTCCGCTGACGTGGTTTGGCCAGCACCTGAAATGGTTGCCGCTGGTCGCGCCGACGTTCATTGCCTCGATCTATGCGATCCGTCACGGCGTCTATCGACTGCTGGGCGAGGTTTACGACCATGAGCCCTGGGCGTTCGTCGTGCCGTACGAGACGGTCAAGCTGCTGCTGTTCTTCGGACTCTGGCTCGGCGTGGTCTTTGCGTTCGATTCCTTCGCGCAATGGCGCTCGCAGCGCGAGCGGCTGCTGAGCGTGCAGAAGGCCCTGGCCGAATCGCAGCTCGCGCAGCTGCAGTCGCAGCTTCGTCCGCACTTCCTGTTCAATGCGCTGAATACGATCTCTTCGTTGATGCAGGTCGATACCGGGCGGGCCGACCGACTATTGACGCGTCTGGGCGATCTGCTGCGCATCAGCCTGCAGGCGGGGCATCGGGAGATGACCTCGCTGCGCGAGGAAATCCATGCACTGGAGCTGTATGCGCAGATCATGCAGGAACGCTTTCGCGACCGGGTC
>CAYWHG010000074.1:0-13896 GCA_964457865.1 uncultured Steroidobacter sp. | reverse complement strand
CCATGCACTGGAGCTGTATGCGCAGATCATGCAGGAACGCTTTCGCGACCGGGTCTCGCTGCAATGGGATATCCCGGCCGCAACGCTGCAGGCCGGTGTGCCCGCGTTCCTGCTGCAGCCGCTGCTCGAGAATGCGTTCAGGCACGGCGTGGAAAAGCGGCAGGATCCCGTGGTCATCCGCATCGACAGCCGTCGCGACGGCGAGCAGATCTGGCTGACGATTGCCAACACCGGCGTCCTGGATTTCTCAGCGCCGACCGGCGGAATCGGGCTGCGCAACTGTCGCGAGCGGCTGCATGTGCACTACGGCGCAGCGGCGACGCTCGAGCTGCGGCAGGAGGGATCCGACGTACTGGCCAGGGTGCGGCTGCCGTGGCGCGAGGTCGAATCATGATGCGCACGCTGATCGCCGACGATGAAGCGCCCGCGCGCGACAAGCTGCGGCGCTGGCTCGGCGAGCATGCCGACGTGGAGATCGTCGCCGAGTCCGGCGACGGCCTGAGCGCCGCGGAAGCCATGTCGACGCTGCAGCCGGACGTGGCGTATCTCGACATCCAGATGCCCGGCCTGAGCGGCCTGGAGATCGCGACGCAGATGGAACCGCCGCATGCGCCACTGATCGTATTCGTCACCGCCTACGACGAATACGCGGTCAAGGCCTTCGAACTCGACGCGGTCGACTATCTGCTCAAGCCCTATGACAAGGACCGCCTGCTGCGGACGCTTGCGCGCGTGCGCGACAGGCTCGGCAGCGGCCATCGGACCGCCGCAATTCAGGCGGCGCGCGCACGGACCGGTCCTGCCGACCGGTTGCTCGTTCCCCGCGGAGAGCGTCTGCAGTTGATCGAAAGCGCCAGCATTCAATGGCTGGAGGCCGACGACAACTATGTGCACGTTCATGCCGGCACGCAGCAGTACCTGCTGAGACGAACGCTGACCGACCTGCTGGCGCAGCTCGGTGAACAGCGCTTCGTGCGCGTCCACAAATCGGCCGCCGTGAACGTCGGCGAGATCCAGTCCCTGACGCCGCTCTTCAAGGGCGACTACGAACTGCAGCTGCGCGGCGGACACACGCTGCGCCTGAGCCGGCGCTTTCGCGATGCGCTCTTTTCGCGGATGGGGAAGTAGCTTCAGACAAGAATTCAGAGAATTTCCCCGGAGGACACGGGGAGCACGGGGTCGAAAACAAGAAGATCTTCTTTCCCCGTGTTCTCCGTGTTCTCCGTGCCCTCCGTGGAGAATTCTTCTTCGGCTCTGATATCTCCGCTTGCCCCACCGACGGCCCCGGTCGTCCCGAAGCCGCGGTGTCCCGTCGAGGATTGCCGCAGTCTCCTCGCATCGAACCAGAGGGGGGTGACTGTATGGATGCTTCGGTACCGACGACGCGGGTGCGTTACGACTTCCTGGACTGGCTGCGCGTGCTCGCCATCCTCGTCCTGCTGTTCTTTCACACCGGCATGATGTTTACCGGCTGGGGCTGGCACGTCGAGAATGCGCAGACCATCGACGCGCTGGTGCGACCCATGGATATCGCGCACCGGCTGCGCATGCCGCTGCTGTTCGTCATCGCCGGCGCCGGGCTCTGGTTTGCGCTCGGCAGTCGCACTGGCGGGCAGGTCGTGAAGGAACGCAGCCTGCGGCTGCTGCTGCCGCTGGTCTTCGGCATGTTCGTGATCGTGCCGCCGCAGATCTGGTACGAACGGCTGTTCCGCGGCCAGTGGAGCGGCGGCTTTCTGGGTTTCTATGCCGAACGGGTACTGCAGTTCCAGCCGTATCCGGTGGGTGATTTCAGCTGGCATCACCTGTGGTTCATCGCCTATCTGTACGTGTACGTCGTACTGCTGATTCCCGTGCTGGTGGCGTGGCGCCGCAGGCCGCTGCCGCTGCGTCCGGGTCGCTGGCTGTACCTGCTGGGCATTCCGCTCGCGCTGAACGAGGCGCTGCTGAAGCCGCTGTTTCCCGAGTCGCACAATCTCGTCAGCGACTGGTACGTCTTCAATCACTACCTGCTGCTGACGCTGTACGGCTTCGCGCTCGCTTCCATGCCGGCGTCGTGGGACTGGTTCGCCCGCTGGCGTCACCGATCGCTGACGACAGGACTCGCGGTCTTTGCCGTGGCGATGATGCTCTTCGAGTTCGGCATCATCCGTCGCGACACGCCCGCCGACGCCATCGTCGCCAACGTGTTCACGTGGTGCTGGCTGATGGTGTTCATCGGCTACGGCCGCCAGCACCTGTCATTCAGCAACGGCGTACTGCGCTGGGCCCGGGAAGCGTCCTACCCGGTCTACATCCTGCACCAGACGCTGATCGTGGCGATCGGCTACTACGCGATCCAGATGTCCTGGACGCCGTGGGCCAAGTACTGGGCCGTGCTGGTGGGAACGATGCTGGCTTGCGTGCTGCTTTATGAAGTGCTCGTGCGGCGCTTCGCGGTGATGCGGGTACTGTTCGGGATGAAGGGGGAAGTCACGCAAGTCACCAAAGTGAAGCAGGCGGAATCGTCGGCCCCCGCGTGACGGCGTCAGCGGGGTTCCGCTACAGCAGGTCCGCGATGTCGGCACCCACCGCCCAGGAATTTCCCGCGTGGGCGATCACCGCGAGCGCCTTCGCGCCAGTGCCGGTCGGCATGATCTGGACGACGCCGAAGTTCACCTCGGTCACCACTTCGCGCAGCTTCGAATGAATGCCGGCGGCGACGTCGAAGCTGTCGTCGAGGATCGAGCCGATGGTCGGTTTCGGATTCAGGTTCTCGACCACGCTGATGCCCGACGAAGTGAGCGACACCGCCTTGCAGGCGGGTTTCTTCATCGTGATATCGAAGATGCTGCCGACATGGATATCGCCGGAGACGAACAGCAGTTCGCGCGCGCCGCCGGCGTAGCGGTTGGTCAGTCGCGCCTGCGCGCACTTGCGCAGCAGTCGCTCCTGCTCCGGACGCGCATAGCTGTGCGACCACTGGTCGCGCGCCTCGTCGATGGAGTTCACGCTGAAGTTGCCGAGATTCACCGGGCTGCCCAGCAGGCTCGTCAGATGCGAGCCCGCGGCCGCCAGCGCGAACTGGCCGAATTCGGAGCTGCCCTGCGGCGACACCGCCTGCTTCAGATCACCCTTCCTGAATGCCTCGATGTCATCGGTGCGACGGCCGACCAGTTTCTGGCTGGCGCCGCGCGGATCCATGGACGCGATCGGTGTCGGCGTCATCACGACCAGCGCGTCGATCTGTTCCGGAATGTCGGTGAGCAATTGCTCGATGAAAGTCCACTGCGCCTGTCCGAGGATCGGCAGCAGCGGACGAAACACGTCGCGCTCGCCGCGGCTGTCGAGCATCAGGACCAGCACGCGCCCGCAGACGAAGGCGCAGGGCAGCGCCGTTCGCGACGAGAAGGGCCAAGGGGTCAGGCCCGGCGGCAGCGGCGCGTTGTGGCAGCCCTGGAAGTGCCAGTAGACATCGCGCGCGTCGCGAAAGTAGTTCTCGCAGAGATCGAAGATCGGCTGTCCGCGAGGATGGCGCTGCGCCATGGTCGGACTGTTCGCGGCCAGCGATCCCCAGCCGTCGCGAATGTCGTGGTCGTCCCACATCATGTAGGTCGGCAGATGCGACAGCACATGCTGCACCGGGGGGCGCGACCAGTTGCGCAGGTATTTTTCCGCGAGCGCCGCGCGCCGGATGTGCGCCGGCGATTCGCGATGCTCCTCGAACACGTCGGGCGGATCATCGTCGTGGTAGACCTGGTCGCCCATCATCAGCAGGAAATGCGGCCTGGCGCTGTCGACGAAGCGCTTGAGCGCATCCCAGGAACCCAGTTCGACATCGGAATTGCACGAGATGGGACAGAACAGGATGGGCGCCATCGAGCCCGGCAGGGGCATGGTGCGGAACGTGCCGCTGGCGCCCTGCGTGCGCCGTCCGCGACGCAGGATGCTGTAGGAGTAGCGCCAGTCGGGACGCAGTCCGGCGGCGAGCGCGATGCCGGTGCAGAACTCGAGTGCGCCGCCCTCGGTGCTGACAAAGTCGAACGTTCCCGCGCCCTGCACGCGCAGCTGGTACTCGCCCGGATCGTCGAAGGTCTGGATCCAGATCGTGCTGGACGACTCGGTCGTGTGACCCACGACCGGGCCGAGCTTCAGGCGCGTGAAGCGGCGGCGCGTCACGGCGTCGCTTTGCTGCCGGCCGTTGCGCTCAGTTTGTTCAGTGTCGCCGCGATGGTCTTGCGCAGTGCGTCGGCGTCGGCAACCGACAGGGCTACGGGCAAGGCGTCCGGCAGCGGCGTTTCCACCTTGTTGCGCTTGTAGGTCGTGCGCAGTTCCTTGAGCCGGGCGTTGTAGCCTTCGAGTTGCGGCGCCACTTTCAGCAACTGGGCGATGGATCGCAGATCGGTGGCGCCCGCGCCCTTGAGCGTCTTTTTCTGCGCGGCAGTGAGGCCCAGCATCCGCGCCGCTTCGTCGAACGACAGGTTCTGCGGATCGCGGGCGCGCAGTCGTGTCCAGCGATCGATCAGCAGGCCCAGGAAGGGTTCGTTGCCCAGCGCCAGCCCCTTCTGCGGAAATCCGCGACGGTTGGCGAACAGCGTCGCGAGCCGGTTCTCCAGCAGGTTCCAGCGAGTCGCGGTTTCGAATGCGCGCTCGCGGGCCGAGAGATTGACGGCACTGGCGTCAGCGGCGACGCCGCCGATGTCGAACAGACCGGGATCGACGGAAATGTGCGCCAGCGGCGCAATGGCCGCGGTGCTGCCGGATACGGTCAGTGCCGAATTAACGAACGCGAAGCAGGTGTCCAGCGTTCGCGTTTCTCCGAGCAGTACGCCGCGCTCGACCGGCGAGCGGGCGACGTCGCGCTCGTACTCGTCGCGCAGCACTTCCAGCCAGATCTCGAGCATGTGTTTGTAGGCGATGAAGGCCCGCGACACGTTCAGCGGACTGGGGCCGGGCGGCGGCGACACCACGTCGATGCTCATGTAGCCCGCGCCGGAGATCACCCAGTGTTCGATGACGGGACGCGGAAAGCTCTGCGGATTCGGCAGCGATGGCGTCAGGTCGACGTCCAGCTCTTCGAGCGGCGTACCCACCGGATATACGCGGTCCAGATAGTTCAGCAGGCGTCCGAGATGCTGGTTGAACTGGAAGTATTCGTCGTAGGTGAGCGGGCCGGGCGGATTGTCGAGCACGCAGACGCGGCGCAGGCGCGCGTTCACGCAGAAATCCTCGCCCTTGGGCACGAGCACGATCGCCGTGTATTCCTGCACGCCCTCGATGCCCGAGGAGCGGCGCATCAGCAGCTGGCTGTACCAGAGATTGGGATCGGACGGATCGATCGACAGCAGCTGCAGCGGTTGCGGCGCCAGCGAGAACGTCAGATAGGGCGTGCCGACGTACTTCGCATTCAACAGCGTGAGCACGTTCTCGACGTTGGTGCGATGACTGGTGAGTTCGCGTCGTTCTTCGGAAGCCTGGCGCTGCGTCGTGTCGATCTGCTGCGAGACCGAGCGCGATCCGGACACGGACGTGTTCGTGGAGCTGACCGACCCGCCGACCGAGAAGCCGCCAATGCCGAAGCCGCCGCCGATCGACGCCGAAGTCGTGCGGGCGCGCGTGCTGCTGGCCTCGTTCATCTGACTGCCGCTGCGTCCCATCGACTGCTGATCGGACTCGCCTTCGAAGGCCTCCGCGCCGACGACGCCGGTCTGCAGCATCGTGCGGTGCATGGGCGCCGCTGCATGGAAGTACGGCCGGATCGTGCCGAGTTCGCCCGACCTCCTGCGGATCTTCAGATCCAGCAGGACGTGAAAACACGGCACACCTTCGCCGAGCAGCGACACCGGCGGTGCAAATGGAATCGTGGCCGGCGAGACCGTGGTGGTGAACTTCAGGAAGACGATGCGCTGGTCCGGAAACTCGGATGTGAGCGTCTCGTCATCGGGCTCGTAGTAGAACAGCGAGATGGCCGTCTGATCCGGATCGCCGGCATTCAGGGGCTGGGTGGTCGACGCCAGCTGCCACGGAATCTCCAGTGGCAGGGGCAGGGTCGGATCGGCCATGGGACTCTCCAGCGGGTGCGAGAGTCCGAGAGTGGATCAGCTCACGTGTGCTGGCCCATTGGTCAAAGGTGTGGAGCTCACGGTCCGAAACTCAATGATGGGCACTGACCAAAGTGAGCTCTTCCTGTGGGTCCGGCTCTTTCCCTCCTCCGCTTGCGGGGGAGGGCAGGGAGGGGGTGAATCCGTCCCTGGACGGCGCGCGCATCCCTGCGCGCGACGGTCCAGCAAAGCCCCTCGGCCCCGACACTCACTACAGCGGTGGTGTCGTTGAGTGCAGTGAGGAGAAGAGCGAGACGGCTGCAGCAGCTCCGACCTCTGCCGTTTTTCCTCAATCAGCCTTCTTCCCCGTCCACTCGCCGAGCCACTTCAGCACTTCCTGGTGCCACTGCACGCTGTTGGCAGGCTTAAGCACCCAGTGATTTTCGTCGGGGAAGTAGAGCAGGCGGCTGGGAATGCCGCGGCGCTGCAGGGCGGTGAAGGTCGAGATGCCCTGCGTGTCGGGTACGCGGAAATCCTGTTCGCCGTGGATGACGAGCATGGGTACGGACCACTTCGCGACCAGGTTCGCCGGGTTGAACTTCTCGTAGTTCTCCGGCACTTCGTAGTACGGGCCGCCGTGTTCCCATTCGTCGAACCAGAGTTCTTCGGTGGTGTAGGCCATGCCGCGCGCATCGAAGATGCCGTCGTGATTCACGAGGCACTTGAATGGTTCCTGCCAGTTGCCGGCGATCCAGTTGACCATGAAGCCGCCGTAGCTGGCGCCGAGTGCGCAGGCACGGTCGGCATCGATCCACGGATATTTCGCGAGCGCGGCGGCGAGGCCCTTCTGCAGGTCTTCGAGCGGCTTGCCGCCCCAGTCCTGCGTGATCGAATCGGTGAAGGCCTGGCCGTAGCCGGGCGAACCGTGGAAGTCGATGAAGACCGCGGCGTAGCCGGCGCCGGCATAGGTCTGCGGATTCCAGCGATAGCTCCAGGCATTGCCGAACGACACCTGCGGGCCGCCGTGGATGATGAAGGCGAGCGGGTACTTGCGCTGCGGATCGAAGCCCGCCGGCTTCATCACGTAGCCGTAGACGGTCTCGTCGTTGGCGCCGGCAAAGGTGAACTGTTCCGGCTCGCCGAGCTGCACTTCGCTCAGTGCCTGTGCATTGATGCGCGGCAGATCGCGCAGCTCACCCTTCACGGTGATCGCATACAGTTCGGCGGGCGACTTGAGCGAGGCCAGCGCGAACACGATCTCGCGTTCGCCGACCGAGAACGAATCCACGTGGCCGGGGCCCGTCAGCATCGTCGGCTTGCCGGACTTCACGTCGATGGCCCACAGCGGATGCTGGCCGAAATTGTCGGTGGTGGCGTAGATCGTCTTGCCGTCGGTGGAGAACTGCAGCGAGTCCACCGAACGATCCCACGTCTGGGTCAGGGCGCGGCGCTGGCCGCTCTTGGTGTCCTGGATCACGATGTGAAAACGGTCTGCTTCGAAGCCGGGACGTTCCATCGCGCGCCAGGCGAGTTGCGAACCGTCGCGCGAGAACACCGGCTGCGTGTCCCAGGCGGGATTGTCGGCCGTCAGATTGCGCGGCTCGCCGCCATCGGTCGCGACTTCGTACAGATCGAAGTTGGTCGACCACGGTTCGGACTTGCCCTTGAGGCGTGTCGAGAATACGACTTTCGAACTATCGGGCGAGAATGTGTATTCGCTTGCATCGCCGAACGGCTTGGACGGCACATCGGCGTCGAGCGATCCCGACAGCGACAGCGGGTCGCCCGTCACGGCGCCGTTCTCCAGCGTCAGCACGAAGAGCTGCGAAATGCGTCCGTCCTTCCAGGTATCCCAGTGCCGGATGAAGATGCGGTCGTGCACCATCCCCGAGGCTTTCGACTTCTCCTCCAGTCGCGCCGCGGTGCAGGCGAGGTCGGCGCAATCGGGAAACACATCGAGCGACACCGCGAGCTTCGCGCCGTTCGGCGACAGCTTGAACGTGCCGACGTCCAGCGGCAGGCGTGTGACCTGCACGGCTTCGCCGCCGCCGCTGTCGAGACGCCAGACCTGACTCGAACCGTTGCGACTGGCGAGGAAGTAGATGAAGCGGCCATCGGCCGACCACTGCGCACTGCCGTCGTTCTCGGGATGCGAAGTGATGCGACGCGGCTGCGCGCCCTTTGTGACGACGTCCAGCGACCACAGGTCGGTGCGGCCGCGGTTGGCGCTCATGTCGGTTTCGCGCACCGTGAAGACCACGGTCCTGCCGTCGGGCGAGAGCACCGGATCGGACACGCGGTTCAATCGCACGAGATCGTCGATCGAAAACGGACGCTTGGCCTGCGCGTGTACGGCAGGAACAATGAACAACGACGCGAGCAGGACGCTGACAGTGCGCAAACGGATCATGCAGGAACTCCCGGCAAAGAACCGGCGGAAGAATGTCACAGCAAAGCGGGAAGAGAAAGGAAGCCGGATTTCACACGGAGGTCACGGAGATCACGGAGATCACGGACGGGGGATTGAGGAGAATTCCTCACTGTCTTCTCGGTCTCCGTGTCCTCCGTGATCTCCGTGTGAAACCTCTTCTTCTTACTTCCGCTCGCTGAACACCGCGAAGGCACTTGTATACCCGTGCAGGTACGTGGCGTTCTGCACCGGGCCGATCTCGCCATCGCCGAAGAAGCCACCGATCGGCACGTCGGCGACGAGCCGACGGAAGGCATCGCTGTCGTGATCGGCCTGGTCGTACAGGCCATAGCCGCGGCCGGCGCAGGAGAACAGGAGGGCGCCGCTGGCCGGACCTGCAAGCGTCGAGGCGCGGTAGTGCGTCAATGCCCGCTCCAGATCGTAGGCGGAAGTCGCAGCGTCGCGCAGATGGAACTGCACCACGCTGTTGGTCGGCACCTGCGCGTTTACCCAGAGCGCGCCGCTTTGCGGATCCATGCCGAGGATATTGCGGATCAGGAAATCGCCCGGCACGTACTGGCTGGCGTCCGGACGCATCGCCAGGCCGAGGAACAGCGAGTCGGTCAGCAGATCGCGATCGAGCGGCGGCAGTTGCTCGAACATGGCGGCGAGCGCATCGCGCGGCGGGCGCCCGTCGAGTTCGCGGATCAGATTCTCATGCGAGAGCGTGACGAACATGGGATCGCCGATGGGCCGGCAACCCTGCGCGACCACCGGGTCGATCTGCACATTGCCCGTGAGCGCCAGCGCGATGGCGCCCGAGCGATGCACTTCGTTGCCGAGATACAGCGCGCTGCCGCCGACCCGGCTCGCACCGCTGGCGAGCCCGCCCACCTTGGGCGAACTCGGATACACGCGATCGAGCCCCTTGACGAAGCTCTCGGTCTCGAAACTGAACGGGTCGGCGAGGATCAGGAACGACGGCTGCTGACTCGCCGTCAGATGCATGGTGTTTTCCCAGACGCGCGATTCCGCATATACCGGCGGCACCTGCGCCGCGTCCAGATGCACGCCCTTCATCCGCACGCCGGGCAGCACCGCGCCGGTCAACGACACGCTGGGACGATCCTCGATCTCGCGTCCGCCGCCGATCACTCCCGAGGCGCAACAGCCGAAGAGATAGCTGCTCTCGAACTCGCGCAGCAGCAGGTGCGACAGTTCCTCGAAACGTGCAGCGTGCTGTGCGCTGACGAAGACGGTCAGCAGATCCGGCTCGCGGTTGCCCAGGCTCTTGAAGAGCTTGGCGGCGGCATGCGTAACGGCAGTAGACAGCAACGCGTCGGTGTCGATGACGGAGGCCCAACGCATAGAAGGTGCACGACTCCCGGATTGAGTGCGGTCGATTCTAGCCAGCGATCCGGCGCTTGTCCGTTGCGCGTTCTACAGTGGTCGGGCCGTCGGCAGTCCGACGACCGCGGAAGTGGTGCGATTACTTGCCGGGTTCGGTGCGTGCGGCCTGCATCCAGTCCTCGATCGCAGGGTCGGCGAGCGTCTGCGCCACATAGGCCGCAGAAAGTTCGGACAACTGCGCGCCGTAGGAATGGAAACGCAGCACGACCGGCGCGTACATCGCATCCGCCGCGGAATAGCTGCCGAACAGCCAGGGTCCGCCGGCGCCGTAGCGGCGACGGCAGTCCTGCCACAGCGCATCGATCCGCGCGACATCCTGCTGCCCTGCCGGCGGCAGTACGACCTGCAGTCCGGTGCGGCCGGCCTGCATCGGCCAGTGCTGGCGCAGCGCCGCGAAACCCGAATGCATCTCGGCGCTGATCGAACGGCCGTGCGCCCGTCGTGCGGCGTCGGCGGGCCAGGCACGGCCACCCGATTTCTCGTGCAGGTACTCCACGATCGCCAGCGAATCCCAGACAGGGGTTTCGCCATCGAGGAGCACCGGTACGCGACCTGCGGCCGAGTACTCGCGCACGGCCGCGGCGAAGCCGGGCGTATCCAGCTTCAGGGAGATTTCGCGGAACGGCAGGTCGAGATGCCGCAGCAGGATCCACGGACGCAGGGACCAGCTCGACAGATGTTTGTCGCCGATGACGAGGGTCAGCATGAGTGTGGGATCCAGGGGATAGGGATCGGGGAGCAGGGGATAGGGATCGGGGAGCAGGGGATAGCGAGAGGCGGAGAAGACCTCATTCTACGATCGAAAGACGGCGGCTTGTCTCAGTCCGGAGGAAGTGCACTAAGCTATGCGTCCTTCGGCCCCCTATCCCCTGATCGCCATCCCCTGCCGCCATGTCCGACTACCATCTGTCCACGCTTGCCGTCCGCGCCGGCCAGGTCCGCACGCACGAAGGCGAGCATGCCGAGCCCATTTTCGCGACCTCCAGCTACGTCTTCCGCAGCGCGGCGGAGGCGGCGGCGCGCTTCAACGAAACCGAAAAGGGCAACATCTATTCGCGTTTCACCAACCCGACGGTGCGCTGCTTCGAGGAACGGCTGGCGGCGATGGAAGGCGGCGATGCGTGCGTCGGTACGGCCTCGGGCATGGCGGCCATCCTTGCGACCTGCATGGCGCTGCTCAAGTCGGGCGATCACATCGTCTGTTCCGACAGCGTGTTCGGTTCGACGATCGGCCTCATCAATCGCTACCTGGTGAAGTTCGGCGTCGAGGTCACGTACGTGAAGCCCGACGACAACAATGCCTGGCGCAATGCGATGCAGGACAACACGAAGCTGCTGTTCCTGGAGACGCCGTCCAATCCGCTCTCGGTGATCGCCGACATCCGCGCCATTGCCGACATCGCCCACGCGCACGATGCGTACCTGATCGTCGACAACTGCTTCTGCACGCCGGCGCTGCAGAAGCCGTTCGAGTTCGGCGCGGATCTCATCATCCACTCGGCCACCAAGTTCCTCGATGGGCAGGGGCGTTGCGTCGGCGGTGCGGTGGTCGGCAACAAGCAGCTCGTCGGCACCGACATCTTCAACTACATCCGCTCGGCCGGCCCGAGCATGAGCCCGTTCAATGCCTGGGTATTCCTCAAGGGACTGGAGACGCTGGAACTGCGCATGCGCGCGCACTCGCAGGCGGCGCTCGATCTCGCACGCTGGATGGAACAGCAGCCCGGCATCACCAAGGTGTACTACGCCGGTCTCGAATCGCATCCACAGCACGCACTCGCGCGCCGCCAGCAGTCCGGCTTCGGCGGCATCATCGCCTTCGAAGTCGAACGCGCCCGCGACGGCGCCTGGGCCTTCATCGACGCCACGCGCCTGCTGTCCATCACCGCCAATCTCGGCGACACCAAGAGCACCATCACCCACCCCGCGAGCACGACGCACGCCCGCATCACGCCCGCCGAGCGCGAACGCGCCGGTATCAGCGAAGGCCTGCTGCGCATCTCCGTCGGCCTGGAGAATCTCGACGATCTCAAGGCCGACATCCTGCGTGGTCTGGCGGCGTCGCGAGGGTGACATCGCAAGAAGCAGGTGCACAAAAGAGCACAAAGGAACGCAAAGGAGCACAAAATAGAATTCAGTTTTATGTGCTCCTTTGTGTACCTCTTCAATTCCTCTTTCCCGATGAAAGCACTGCGCGCCCTCTGTTTCGATCTCGACGACACGCTTTGGGAAGTGTGGCCGGTCATCCGCAGGGCCGAGCAGGCGATGTATGACTTTCTGCGCGAGCGGTATCCGCGGGCGGTCGAGGCGATGACCATCGAGGCGATGCGTGATGCGCGGGTGCGGGTGGCGCTCGACTTTCCGCACATGGCGCACGACTTCACGTTCCTGCGGCAGCAGGCGCTGCGCGAGCTGGCGCAGGGATGCGGCTATCCGGAGACCATGGCGACAGAGGCGTTTGAGGCCTTCATTACCGCGCGCAACCAGGTCGACTTGTATGCAGATGTGCGGCCGGCGCTGGAGGTGTTGCGTGGACGATACCGCCTGTTTACCGCCAGCAATGGCAATGCCGACCTGGGCCGGATCGGGCTGTCGCACCTGTTCGAGCGCAGTGTCGCGGCCCGCCAGGTGGGGGCCCTGAAACCTGCGCCTGATGTCTTCCTGAAGGTCCTCGAAGGCACGGGCCTGGCGCCGGGAGAGGTCATGTATGTGGGCGACGATCCTCGCCTGGATGTCGAGGGAGCCCGCGCTGTTGGCATGTCCACAGCCTGGATCAATCGCACCGGGGCGGCCTGGCCGGACGACATCGAGCCGGCGACCCACTCCATTACCTCGCTGTCCGACCTGGTGGCAGTGCTCGGTGCTGGTGCGCCGGGCCGCTGAAAAGCTGCAATGCAGAGCAATCGGCAGTCGCGATAACGGTATCGGAAAGAGGCCGTGCGAGACCTGCAGTAACACGCCGGTATCCCGCAAATTCAACGGCCTGCACCTATTTGCCTTGATTCTGCCTTTGGCGTAGATTTCGCGCGGTTCGTTGCCTTTGCCTGCTTTTTTCTCTGGCTTGGCCAGCCGGGTCATTGACGACCCATTGTTTCGGCCAACTTCTGAAAAATCCGACGAGACCGCGAACGTTAGGCCTGGGACCAATCCGGCGTGCAGTGAGGACACACGCATGCAGGGGGAGGAGCCCGTTTGTAACCAGGCCTCGGAGTGTTAGCTCGTCCTGTTCGACGGTTTTCGCTCGAGGCTTTTTTCAGAGAGAGCTTGTTCTTTTATGACGAAAATCTACGTTGGCAATCTGCCTTTCTCCGCGACAGAACAGGATGTGCGTGCGCTGTTCGAAGAACACGGTGCCGTCCAGTCCGTGGCGCTCATCAACGATCGCGAAACCGGCCGTCCGCGCGGCTTCGGCTTCGTCGAAATGTCGAGCGCCGAAGCACAGCGCGCCATCCAGTCCCTCAATGGCAAGGACATGGGCGGTCGTCCGCTGCGCATCAATGAAGCACAGGAACGTCAGGGCGGCGGCGGCGGTGGCGGCCGTGGTCCCCGCGGCGGTGGCGGTGGCGGCGGTGGTGGCCGCTGGTAATCGCAGCTTCAGCACTAGCTGATCGAACCCCGCGGTGCGCAAGTGCCGCGGGGTTTTTCTTTTCATGGGCCGGAGAAGAGGTTTCACACGGAGTTCACGGAGAGCACGGAGGTCCGAAGAAGAGAAGAGATTCTCCACGGTGAACACGGGGACAAGAAATTTCTGTTCCGAGCCCGTGCTCCCCGTGCTCCCCGTGTCCTCCGTGGAGACATTCCGATTTTTCCGTCTCCGTGTTCTCCGTGAACTCCGTGTGAACCTCTTCCTCTTGGCACTCTCGCTCCAGTGCTGCTAAGTCCCGCCCGGGACTTCCGTCACAGACCTTGCCTCGCATTCGCGGCATTTATTCCCAGGAACCGTCGGGGCGATTTCAGGATTAGAGAAATAGGCCGACTGTAGAAGAGAGACAGTCGCGTTAGGTTGCTGGTACGGATCTTGAAGGCATGAGGTTGTGTCAGTGAACGAGGTGTTTCGCG